>CANQHY010000061.1 GCA_947623975.1 uncultured Bacilli bacterium | reverse complement strand
CCATTCCACGAGCTACTACAGCAGCATGAGAAGTCATTCCTCCACGAACTGTCAAAACACCATGAGCAAGATTCATTCCTTCGATATCTTCTGGAGATGTTTCAAGTCTTACAAGTAATAGGTCTTTTTCACCTTTCTTATGGGCTTCAATAACATCTTCAGCTGTAAAATAAATCTTACCAGTTGCAGCACCAGGAGATGCAGCAAGTCCCTTAGCCACTACTTTAGCCTCTTTTAAAGCCTTTTGATCAAAATTAGGATGTAGTAATTGATCTAGTTGCTTAGGCTCTACTTTTAACAAAGCCTCTTCTTTAGTAATCATTTTTTCTTTTACTAAATCAACAGCTATCTTAAGAGCAGCTTGAGCGGTTCTTTTACCATTTCTTGTCTGAAGCATAAACAATTTACCATTTTCGATAGTAAATTCCATATCTTGCATATCTTTGTAATGTTCCTCAAGTATATTACAAATTCTTACAAAATCATTGTAACACTCTGGCATTACTTCTTTTAATGTTTCAATTGATTGTGGTGTTCTAATTCCAGCAACAACGTCTTCACCTTGAGCGTTCATTAAGTATTCACCATACAATTTCTTTTCTCCAGTTGCAGGGTTTCTTGTAAATGCTACACCTGTACCGCAATCGTCTCCTCTATTACCATAAACCATTTCTTGTACATTTACAGCAGTTCCCCAACTTCCAGGAATATCATTAAGTCTTCTATATGTTATAGCTCTTTCGTTATTCCAACTTCTAAAAACAGCTTTAACAGCCTCCATAAGTTGAACTTTAGGATCTTGTGGGAATTCTTCTTTAGCATATTTCTTATACTCTTTCTTGTAAATTTCTACAACTTCCATTAAGTCTTCTGCTGATAATTCAGTGTCATATTCAACATGCTTTTCTTCTTTTATTTTATCGAATAATCTTTCAAAAGAACTCTTAGGAAATCCCATAACTACATCAGCAAACATTTGAATAAATCTTCTATAAGAGTCATATACGAACCTAGGATTCTTTGTAGCCTCAGCAAATCCTTTTGCAACGACATCGTTAATACCAAGATTTAATACTGTATCCATCATACCTGGCATAGATGCTCTTGCACCACTTCTTACAGATACTAATAGTGGATTCTTAACATCGCCCAATTTTTTACCTGTAATTTTTTCAAGTTCTACTAGCTTTTCTTCGATTTGTTTTACTACATCACTAGATAGCTTTTCACCATCTTCGTAATATTTGGTACAAGCCTCAGTAGTAACTGTAAATCCTCTTGGTACAGGAAGACCAATGCTTGTCATTTCAGCAAGATTAGCACCTTTTCCACCAAGAAGTTCTCTCATATCTTTGTTTCCTTCTTTGAAGGAATAAACATACTTCATTAAAATCATCCTTTCTACAAGTTTTATTATACCTAAAAGTAAAGTTTAAAAGCAACAGAAATTGCCAAAAAAAAGAAACTAATTTAAAAGTTTCTCTATTTTTTATAACCAACGTTCTTTTCTTCTGCTAATTTAGGCTGAATTCTAACAAGTCTAAATTTTAAATCTCCCGCTGCGGCTTCAATAAATTTAGCATGTCGTACCGAAAGATTATCATATAGACTTGTTAATTTGTGATCATCAGTTTCTCCCTTCAGTAACAACTTTTTAGCTCTTTTATCAGCTTTTTGCAACTGTTCTTGTGTTTTTTCGTTCATATCTTTGGCGATTTTTCTAAAAGCTTCTTTTCTTTCTTTATCATTTTCCCTCAAAGAAGAACTACGAACATCGTATACTCCATCTTCATCTACGGCCCCTACTTTTAACCCGAATAAAGCTTCTTTTCTTTTTTCTAATTCTTTTCTTTCTGATACGCTAAGAATGCTACCAAACAATCTTTTTATAGTGTTTTTACAAGAAATTAACTTAACCTCTTGATAGGCTGAATCAAAGTTTTTGCTAGCGATTGCATCCATCTGCCCTTCTAATCCAGATGAAAGTCCAACTAAGGATTTCTGAGTAGTAGACGTTTGTAAAATTGTAGGAATATTAGAAATCATATCGTCATTTGCTGCAAGCAATAATCTTGTTGCTTTTTCTCTCATCAAGTTAGGATTTTCATTTTTCAATCTCAAATATTCCGAATTAGCATAAGACAAAATAGCATTTCTAAGCTCTAAAATATTAGCTCCACTATTTAATACAGTATTAAAATCAATATTTATTCCTAGTATTTCTTTAGCTTCTAGGGCAAAGGTTTCTATATCTAAATCAATTATTCCACTATTTAAACTACTTAGAAGAATATCTTCGGTTATAAATTTATTTTTTATGTAAGAGGCCAAAAGATTATCGACAGTATCCTCGAACATATTTTGTATTCTTAAATCTAAATTGACATGTCCTAGTAAGATTTTTTTTCTGTCTTCACGGTATCTCTCTACTACTTTTGTGGCAGCATACGATAATTCTTGGGTATTTTTAATATTGTTACTAATAACCGCTTCATTATTTGACTGTTCTATTTTAACTCTATTTTCTATTACTTTTAAAGAACGTTCATCTACAACAAGAGAACCATCTTTCGTTCTACTAAATTTAGATAGACTCTCTCTAACCGTTTTACCATCTTCTAAAGATTTAATACCGATATATTCAAAATCGCTAGGGCAAGCATATCTTTCACATATTCCCGAAAAATTATTTCTGCCAGTTCTTCCCTCTAGTTGCCTATCTATTCTATCTACTTTAAAATATCCACTGGAAATAACTTTCAACCCTAGTCTAGCCAAATTTTCACGAGATTTTTCTTCTTCTTCCCTACTCCATAAAAATCTTTCGCCATTTTCTCCTTGTGAACGAATTAAAAATTTTTCTATTTCTTTCCTTAATTCTTCTCTTTCAAAAGGTTTCAATTGAATCGCTTTATTAAGCTTTGCTTCCATTCTTCTTATATATCTTTCGACAGCAATATCTATAACAGTCTCTCTATCTCCACCAAGTTTAATATCAGTACCACGTCCTGCCATTTCAGTAGTAAGTGTTACAGCCCCAGGTAATCCCGCCTTTGCAATGATTTCTGCTTCTTTAGTTTTATCTATTTTAGCATTTAAAACATCATGTTTTATTCCAGCTTTTTCTAATTCTCTAGACATCAATTCTAACTCTTCTGGATTAGATGTTACAAGCAACACTGGCTGAGGATATGGCGAAGATAAAGATTTTTGTATTGATTTAATAATTAAATTTATCTTATCTTCTCTATTCAATGCTAACTTAGTATTACGTCTTTCAACTCCATAAGGAGCAACCTTTGTATTTCTTTTTTTTCTTTTTACGTAATTGCTGTAATATTCATAAAAAGAATTTCTAGGAATACAAACAGTATTTTTGTCAAATATCTCCCTAAATATTTTTTTTGATGATGTACCGGTCATTCCCGAAAAAGCATCATATCTTCCATAAAAATCTTTTTGGGTGATGCTAGCAGCAGTCTTATTTTCTTTCGTCATCATTCTTCTTGGTATATGTTCTTTATGCTCTAAAGCCTGTTGAAGTCCTTCTGTGAAAACAGAACCATCCTGAACTCTACCGTTCTTTACAACTTTTATTTGCTCATTATCTACAATATAGTCTTCTAAAGGATGTAGCGTAATATTAGCTACAATTGCCTGATTAAAATAATGAAGGATTTCACTGGCAAAAGGATTTACCAATCCCATATAAGAACTATAACTGTTCGCAAAAGCTTTGTGTTTTTCGTCTTTTATAATTCTTTTAGCACCATCATAAGTCAAAGAAACTTTTCCCGATACTATATTGTAATCTTTTCCTAATATATAACTAGGATCATCTAAAATTTCTCTTTCGTTTTCACTTACTACATTACTCATTTGAAAAGCAAAATAACAATAAGAAAGGAAATCTTCATAACACTTATCTTGAACATGAAATTTTTTTTGAGCTGGATAATATATTATGGGACATCTTTCGAGTATCTGTTTTTCTCTTGGTGAAAAGCGATAATCTTTTTCATTTCTAGTTAAATTCTCATATAAATCACTGGGATTTATTCCAAATTCATTTTTTTCGTCCACTACATATATATATGGAAGAACCCTTTGTTCTAAAAACGACTGTGCCCTTTTTTGATAAGAATAACTATCAGGTATTAACTCCTTATAATAAAATCCTAACGAAATATTTCTAGCTTCATCATAGCTAAGTTTTTGGTATTTATCTATTTTTACGCCAACACTCCTCAAATTCTCGTACAATTCATCAAAAGGTACATGAAGAACACCAGCTAAATCCGGTAGAGTCATACCCTCACTATAAACCGGTATATTTCCTCCAAGCACATACGGACATTGTGCATCATCTATTAAAACATCATCGACCTCATCTATAAGAGCAAAACCAGGATTTTCTTCTCTTTGTAGTAGATCTTCCCTTTTTTCTGCTATACAATCTCTAAGGTAATCAAAGGCAAAGCTTGCTTTAGAACCATAAGTTACGTCAGAACTGTAGGCGTTCTTTTTTATCTGTACTAACCTTTTATTTAGTTCCTTCTTTTTATCATAAGGCAAATTTTCATAAGTTAATCCTTCTATTCTTGCTAAGTCCTCTTCACTTTCAGGTAAATAACCTACAGATAAACCAAGTCCTTCAAAAATTGGTCGCAATTCGTCATAATCTCTCTTAGAAAGGTAACTATTAGCCGTAATTACATGAGCCCCTTTACCTCGCAAGGCATGGAAGAAAGTTGGCAAAACACCTGCTAAAGTTTTTCCTTCACCCGTACCAAGTTCAGCAATATCACCGCTTACCATAGCAATACTTGCCAATTTTTGAACATCGCGAAGATGCATATTAGGTCTAGTGTGGAAACTAGTTAAAGCCAATGAAGCAAGAGCAAAAACATATGGTATGTCTTTTTTTACCTCAGAAAAGCTATTTGTACTAGAGAATTTTTTCTTTAATTCTAAAGTCTTTTTACTAAACCACATTGACAATCTTTTTTCAAAAAGAATTCTAATATCAGGATTTTCAATCATTGATTTATGTAAATTAGTAAGTATTCTTGAATTGATAACACCTGCACTATTAGTTATATTCAATTTTTTTATAAGCTCTACTCCTAATATATCTTCAGCATCCCTATCAAATTCCTTAATAAGGCTCTCTTCGTTTAGTTCTATCTCCTCTAAAGTTCTTTCTAACCTTTTTATATCGCCACTATCTACAATAGCTTTTTCTTCTTCGCTATACATATTAAACACCTTCTATTTAATAACATAATACTAACATATCAACGTTTATTTATCAAATTTATTTTTAATGTATTTTAGCCCTAGGATGAGTTTTATAATATACATCTTTTAATCTATCAGTTGTTACGTGAGTATATATAGCGGTTGCCGAAAGGCTTTCATGTCCCAATAATTCTTGAACAGATAGTATATCACAACCTTCATTGAGCAAGTGCGTAGCAAAACTATGTCTTAGCATATGTGGTGATATCTTTTTGTGTATCGACGTATTCATTATAAGCCTGTCCAATATATACCTTACACCCCTAGACGTAAGTTTTCCGCCATTATTATTTAAAAACAAATAAGGACTACCTTTTACGTTTAGCTCTTTATAGCCACTATTTAAATACTCATCTAACGCATCTTTTGCATACTCACCAATTCTTGCTATTCTTTCTTTGTTACCTTTTCCTAAAATTCTAATTTCAAAGCCATTGATATCACTAATTTTAATATTAATAAGTTCACTAACTCTCACTCCCGATGCATAAAGTATTTCTAAAATAACTTTATCCCGCTTTCCTAAAGGAGTACTACAATCAGGAGAATTTAAAAGTTCTTCTATCTCATTATAATAGAAAAAACGGGGAAGTTTCTTTTCCTTTTTAGGGGTTTTCACTAAAACGAAAGGATTATTAGATGTATAATTATTTCTAATTAAAAACTTGTAAAATCCTCTAAGTGAACTTATTTTTCTAGCAAGTGTAGATGCCTTATTCTTGGCATCATCTAATAATTTCAAAAATCCTCTAATATCATCATATTTGACTTTTAATAAATCTAGATCTAAATCATCTAGATAATTTAAATATTCTAAAATATCTTCTTCATAACTATCTATAGTAAGTAGCGAATATTTTTTTTCATATTTTAAATAATGTAAATACATTTCTAAATATTTCATAAAGCACCATCTATTTTCCTATAATATTCAATTTAATGATGCATCTTTTTTTTAAATCTGTCAATCTAAAAAACTAAACTTGACGGCTATTTATTCATTTGTTAATTACTCGTTTCCTATAAACGGTATTATATTTAATAATGTATCTTCCAGCAATACTAGTTATATTTTTTAAATTCATTTTTAATTTTTTTACAGATATTTGTTTGTTCGATAATTTCATATAATTATCTATCATAATTCTAATCTGTCTAGAATAATAATATAGTTTATCAGGATTCAAATCTTCCATATTATATTTCCATTCTTCTAACATATCTTCATACAATTCTCTTAAAAATCCTAGTTTTCTATTATTAATGCGATATTTTAATAATTCTGAAAAATAAATAAAATAAGAATCCTCTCTTTTTATAACGTCTATCCCATTTCGTTTCGCAAACAAATATTCCTCTTCTGAAATCAAAATATGATATTCAAAAGTTTCTTTAAAAGTACTACAGCGAACCAATAATCTTGTAAATAATTGATTTTTACTATTAAAAAGAAGCCTTCTTGCTTTTTCTATCTCTGAAACTTTCCCATTCAACGAATCATCTTCTAAAACGATTTGATCACTATTATTATACATTAAAGGTATATTTCTCTTTTTATATAAATCTACTGTATAAGATAAGTAAAGTTTTCCTTTTTTACCATTATTAGAATCAATAAAATTTAAAATTTTATCTCTATTTGGATGGTTTTTAATAAAATCAGTTTCGTCTTTGTATTTCGAGGTGTATATATCAATATAGTAAAGTGAAGCCTGGTCTAATGGTAATATTTTAGAGCCGTCACGGGTATTTATAATATAATTAATAGTCGCTTTTTCCATCTTTCTTCAGCTTCTTTCCCTCAATTTTAGTCGAGGTTTTAAAGTAACACAAAATCTTAGATTTGTCAACAAAAAATAGTTGCTTGT
>CANQHY010000060.1 GCA_947623975.1 uncultured Bacilli bacterium | reverse complement strand
ACCTTTGTTTGTTACCTACATTATAAATCGGTGAAATTTTAACTAATGATTAACACCGCACAGTTGAAATACAAACTCTTTTATGTCACTGTTATAGTCCAAATCATCACTATTTATTGTTTTTATGCCAGATAATAATACTTTCAATTTTTTTAGTATTCCATCTAATTTGTTTTTCAAAATGTCGATGTTATCTTTTAAGCTTTCCCTTTCCCTTTCACCTTCTAATTGTTCTTGAGTACTAACACTATTTCCACCTTCTTCACCTTGATTTTCAGCATTATTTTTTAAACTTTCTATTCTAGCATTTAATCTATTATAACTATAAATTTCATATTCATAAACTTCATAACAATATTTAAAATCATCAACGACAATACCAGTTTTTTCTATTATTTCAGGAATAATATTACATGAATTAGTTAAAGATTTAAAATCTACAATACCTAATTCTGTAGCTATTGCATCATCCCAATTATCACTCGAACTTATCTCAGAAATACAATTTTCTACATCATTATCAAATTGTTTTAAACTGTCTTCTAGTTCGGTTTTCATACTAGAAAATATACTACCATCTATACCATCTAGCCTATCATAAATTTCTTTTAATTCTCCATTTGCTTCCATCAATATTAATCTCCCATTGTCTCATCAAACTTTTCTTTTATTATATTATCAAGGTAAATATACGCGTTTGAAGCTTCCTCTAAAAATTTTTTATAATTATCTATTTTTTTTACAGCCACAATATATTTTTTCACATAATTGTTGAAACATTCATATGCCTTTTCTCCTGTATTTCCTTTCCAATAATTGTTTAATCCATTTGCATCTTGAGTAATTTGTTCTAGAATCATCTTCATTTTTTCACATTCAACTTTTATTTGTTCTATTTTACTATTTAATTCGTCCGTACTTATAAAAATATTATTGTCATTCATCGTATCACTCCATTAAATTTATCTCTAGGTTCTACCTGAAGTTCCATTTTTATGTCTCGCACTTTTTTCAATCCTTCTTCTACCCCACCTTTATATCTATTAGAAGATTTATTAAAATAATTTGACCATTCATTTAATTTTTCTGTCTCATTACCTAATAATTTCATATAATTTCCTGCATTATTTATAAATACTGTAGAGTCTTTACCTTTCCAACATTCATTTATCGACAAAATTATTTCTAATATTTTTTGTCTTGATTTTTCTAATTCTGTATAATTATCTGCTGTTTTATTACCCATGTTTTTTAATTCTGCCCAATTAATATCAATCGTTCTTCCCATAATCAATTTCACATCCTAACTATTCATAAACAGATTTTTCAATATTGAACAAATTGAAGCATCACTATAACCACTTAGATTTTCTGTAAACAAAGAAAATTTACTCAATTGTTTTATCTCATCTATTAGATTATCAGATTTAAATACATCTTCTACTGGTATATTATTGTTAGTAGATATGACATCAACATAATTTCTTATTGTATTAACTGTTGCTAAATCTATATCTTCTATTGAATCACCATCATATATTTTAGTTACCATAGTCTCAAAATCTTCTTCATTTAGATTCTTTAATAATTCTGATGCTGTACCCATGTTGCTTAAAGCTTCTTTTATTAACCCAATATTTTCTTCATTACTTAATATTTCATCCAACGTTAAACTATTATCTTCTGTCATAGACTCTAACATTATCTTTAATGTTTGCAACGTATTATTATCAAGTCCTATTATATCTACTTGATCTCCATTCAATATATCCCTTATAACTTTTTGACTAACCGCTGAGGAACTCTCCTCTATTAGTTGTCTTAATTCATCTGTTATGTTAGGACTACTAAGAATACTTTCCTTTATTTTATCACTATATTCTTCATTACTTAATAATTCTTCAATAGTTACTCCTTCACTAGCTGCTGCATCATTTAATTCATCCAACAAAGCACTCAAATTTAAAACAGATAAGTCTTTGTATCTTTGGAATTGTTCTGCTGAATTATCTGCTAGCTCACTACCAAATATTCCAGCACTATCGCTACTACTATCAACAATATGATCAGTATCATCAGTGCTTTCAGAACCGATATTATTATCATATACCGGCATCTCCCTTTCTACATTCAAATCATTTTGCTCCATATTTTCTATTATGCCACTCAAATGGTCTTTTATCTGGTTTACTGCATCAACCAAATCTTTTAATGATTCTGTATATGAAGAAATAAAACCATTATCCAATTCTAAATCTTTTAAAGCAATATACCCGTTATTCTTTTCTATTTCTGGATATTTAAAATTAGAAACGGCAACTCCTAAATTAGCTACTGCGTCTTTGCTTCCGTCAATGTTTATAAAACTTTCATCTTCCATATCACTATGCTCCTTTCTTTATATCACATAAATTCTTACAATCAATGAAAATATAAACTGTTAATATTTTAAAATACATAAATTTTTCTTTATTATTTTCAATAACTCCACAGATTGTATTAATTACAATAAAATAGTATAATAAATAAATCTTTTTGTCAATTTTACTGTGTAAAACTAAAGTAAACAATTTAAAGTGTATGTCTAATTTGAAATTGCAAAGATAAATCAATAATTAATAGTTATATTAATTAAAAAGATGTTAGAAATTACAATTATTAACATTCTAACATCGATTATTTATATATAAATATTTGTATCTTTTGTCTTCTTTTTTATATTATCACTGTCAACATCAAATAATACTACTTTATTATTAAGTAAAGTTTTTTGTACGTCTATTAGACGTTGATTTTTTGAACCGCGGAACTTACACTCTAAACTTTTTAATTTATAGATAAACCTTCCATCAACAAGAACATCTATCTCTTTTAAGAAATCCATAATAATAGGTTCTTCCTTACTTTTTTTTAATAATTCCTCATAAGTATATCCTGTATAGCACCATACGTTTAAGTTAACACTATGACAATATTTGGCAATTTCATAACATGCCTCTGGTTGAACAAAAGGATCTCCTCCTGATAAAGTAATGCCTTCTTCACTATCTAGCGAATTTATTTCTTTTTTTATCTTTTCGACATCCTCTAAAAATCCACCATTATAGTCATGTGTTTCAGGATTCTGGCACTTTGGACAATTATGAGGACACCCTTGTGTCCACACAACTGCCCTTATACCTTCACCATCAACAATGCTTCCTCGTTCTAATTTACTAGCAAGTCGTATAAACATATCTTAAAATGAATGTTTTACTCTATCGTGTTCCTCAGCACGTTTTCCATCGTTAAAACGATCTACTGTTCCTACAAGATATCCTGTAATCCTTCTAATTCTTTCGAATCCTACTCCTTCTCCTGTAGTCTTCTTTTCTTTTGGTGCTACCTCAAATTCTAATTCTTTTTTCATTTTTTACCTCTTCCTTTCTTTTATTTACAATCACACTGTAGTGATGTGATTTTCTCTAAACTTACGCCTTCACCTTCGCGTCTTCCACATTTAGGACATACATCCTTTATTATTCCTACATATCCACAAACAGGATCTCTATCGACTGGATGATTAACAGCTCCATAGCCAATTCCAGCTTCTTTCATTATCCTAATAACTTTTTCAAATGCTTCCAAATTTTCTGATGTATCGCCATCTAATTCGATATAAGAAATATGACCTGCATTTGTAAGAGCATGATACGGTGCTTCTAATGTTATCTTCTTTTTTATCGTTATCGGAAAATATACTGGAATATGGAATGAATTAGTATAATAATTTCTATCTGTTACGCCTTTTATTTTTCCATATATTGCTTTATCGATGGCAACAAACCTTCCTGATAATCCTTCAGCTGGCGTTGCAAGACAAGTAAAATTCAAATTGTATTTCTCACTGTATTCATCACACTTTTTACGAATAAAACCAATAATTTCTAGACCTAATTTTTGAGACTCTTCACTTTCACCATGGTGTTGTCCCGTTAAGGCTTTCAAACACTCAGCAAGCCCTATAAAACCAATACTAAGAGTTCCATGTTTTAAAACTTTTCTAAGCCTATCGGTAGGTTTCAATTTTTCTGAATCTAACCATACTCCTTGTCCTAACAAGAATGGAAAATTATATACTCTTTTATTACATTGTATTTCAAATCTTTCCAATAACTGATCTTTAACAAGTTCAACTAATTCCCCCAAGTCTTCATAGAAAGCCTTCATATCTGCCTTTTCTCTTTGTTTTGTAACTATACCATGTTTTATACCTAATCTTGGTAAATTAATCGACGTGAATGATAAATTTCCTCTTCCTGGAGTAACTGCTTTATCAGGATCAACATGATTTCCAATAACCCTAGTTCTGCATCCCATATAGCCAACCTCTGTAGTATAATCACCAGGTTTGTAATATTGCAAATTAAATGGCGAATCTAAAAATGAAAAATTAGGGAACAATCTCTTAGCAGATACTCTGCAAGATAATTTGAATAAATCGTAGTTAGGATCTCCCTCATTATAATTTACGCCCTCTTTTACTTTGAATATCGAAATTGGAAATATTGGAGTCTCAGAGTGACCCAAACCAGCTTCTACTGCTAATAGATAATTTTCGATAACCATTCTGCCTTCTTTCGAAGTATCGGTACCAAAATTTATTGAAGAGAACGGAACTTGAGCTCCTGCTCTTGAATGCATGGTATTCAAATTATGAACAAATGCTTCCATAGCTTGATAAGTAACTCTGTTAGTTTTTTTATAAGCCTTTTCAATAGACATTGAGAATAATCTTCTAATTGTGTCATTTTCCTTAATGTACTTTTCGAAATAAGTCTCATCTATTCCAATTGTTTCTATTTTATCTACTTCTTTAGCAACACTTGCCATATTTATATAAGTGTTAAATCCTGAAAAATCAAGTAAATCTGCTATAGTCTGTTTAAGCTGTTTTTTAAATGTCAATAAAACACCTGGAGCCATATAATAATCGAAAGCTGGTATGCTTTGTCCACCATGCTGATCATTTTGATTAGATTGAATAGCAATTGCCGCTAATGCTGAATAACTCATTATATCTTTTGGAGCTCTTAAATGTCCATGGCCTGTTGAAAAACCATTTTTAAACAATTTAGCTAAATCTATTTGCATACAAGTTGTAGTTCCCATTGGCATAAAATCTAAGTCATGAATATGAATATCACCATCATCATGAGCATCAGCAAATTTTTTCTTCATCAAATATGACTTTGCAAACTCTTTTGATACTGTCGAACCATACTGAAGCATAGTTCCCATTGCTGTATCGCCATCGACATTAGCATTTTCTCTTTTAGTATCATCTTCATGAGCACTCTTTAATCCAAGACCTTCTAATGTTTTTAAAAATTTATGTTTTTTCTTATCATCAAAGAACATTTCTCGCGATTGAGCACGTCTTTCACGATAATCTTTAAAAGAGTGATAAACATCAAGGTAATTTTTCTTTTGAAGCTCATCTTCGATCAAATCTTGAATATCTTCTATTTTAATTTTTTCTTCGTCTTTATATTCTTTCTCTATTCGAATCATTACTGCTTGATATACTTTTTGCATATCTTTTTCAGTATAAACTTTTCCTGTCTCTACATCGACATCATCAGGTAATTCAATATTATCAAAACCTTTTTTAATAGCAAGAGCAATTTTAGCTCCATCAAAATCAACTTTTTTTCCATTTCTTTTAACTACTTTTAAATTTTCAAAAAACTCTTCTTTTTCCATCCAAATTTACCTCTTCTTTTGTATCACTTTATAAGACAATTTTAGATACTAAAAAATTATAAGTCAATGGTAATTTTTTACTTTTTTTTGAATTCCTTATAAAATAAGAAAAATTATTTTCCCCAAAAAATGTAAAGTAGTCTTTCCCCACTTTTTTGCTTTTTTTCTTTATTTTTCAAGATTTTTGTTCAAAATCATTTTTTTCATTTTTTCTTTTTTTTTGATTTTTTTAATTTTTGCATTTTTAATTTTTTTAATTTTTTGTCTTTATTTTTCAAGTTTTTCTTTTGTAAAAATTTGCTTTTTTTGTTATTTTTTTAAACAATGTAAACTAGTTTTTTTTTGACATATTAAGGACAAAAAAAAGACACTTTTGGTCTTTTAGTTTTTACGCATATGGACATCCAATTGTGGATAAGGTATTTCGATTTTATTTTTATCGAATTCTTTTTTAATATTTTCTTCAAGACTAAATTTTAAATCCCAATAATTATTAGTTTTTACCCAGACTCTAACAGCAAATATTAAAGCACTATCACCATGTTCTGCAAGATGGACAAATATCTCTTCATCTGTAAGTACTAATGCTTCTTTTTTTATGGTATCTTCTATGACCTTTTTAACTTCGTCGATGTCACTACTATAACTTACGGAAAAAGAAAGATCTAATCTTCGTTTTTCCTCAGCAGAATAGTTTATGATAGGTTCATTAGCTAAAGAACCATTGGGCAATACTATTTTTTTATTGTCAGGAGTCTTAAGGACGGTATAAAAAATTGTAATATCATCTACAGTTCCATTATTTCCGCTTGCTTCAATATAGTCTCCTATTTTAAAAGGTTTAAATACCAAAATCATAATTCCCCCTACCATATTGGTAAGTCCACCTTGCAAAGCAAGACCTATAGCAAGAGTCGCTGTTCCAAAAACTGTAAGTACTGACGTCATAGGTATTCCAATATAGGCAAGGGCTGTTATAACTATTAAAGTCTTTAGAGCAATACCTAAAAAACTTATAATAAATGAGGTAACACTTTTTTCGAGTTTATTAAAGCCTTTCGATTTATTTAAAATTCTTATCAAAAATTTAACAAATTTAAATACTAAAAATATTATTAATACAAGACCGATTATCCTAAAGCCTAATTCAACTAGACCTTCAATTAATTTTTCTACTGCTTTTTCCATTTAATGCCTCTTTCTAAATTTTATTTTTTTAAATATTTCCATAACTAAGAGTATTGGCGTACTAGCTAATAAAATGTATATTATATGAATAAAAGGAATGCTGTTAGTACTTAGAAAATTACTTAGTACATCTATTTCCATAACTATTATTTGAAGAACAATTGCCACAATTATACTAAGAGCTACAAACCAGTTTCTAGAAATTGGAAGCTTAAAGGCTGATATTTTTTCACTTCGACAATTAAGAACGTGAAAGTTTTGCATAAATACCATAAGCATCATTATGTAACCTCTTGCTGTTGTAATTTCCATACCAACTTTTTTAGTTAAGAAAATCCATACTAGAAATACAACTAATCCCATTGTAAGTCCCGCAATAAGCACCTCTTCTAGCATTAATTTATCAAAAATACTCTCTTTGGGATTTCTAGGTTTTTCGTTCATTATCTCCTTTTCTTCTCTTTCAAATGAAAGAGCCA
>CANQHY010000059.1 GCA_947623975.1 uncultured Bacilli bacterium | reverse complement strand
TTTTTCGAATTTTTCAAAAATTTTCAAACAAAAAGTGATATGTTCATTTTAAACATACCACTTTGTCAACAGCCTGAGATTAGCAAATAAATGCTAATCTTTATTTTGTATTTAATTTTGTTATTTCAAAAATCTCATCTGATTCTAAATAACTTATATCCAACCTATCTCCTACTTTTATAAATGGTAAAATCTTTTCGCCTACTTTTATAGAAGCTCTATATTTTTTATTATCACTATCTATAAAGTAATAATATGTATTTCCATCTATCATTGCTGTATATATGTTTCTTACAGTAATTTCTTTATTAGCTAGACTATTGTTATTTTCTACACCACTATTTTTTAAATAATTTTCACTTGCTTTTACTATTCCTTCGTTAGCATCCGTAACTACTACTTTTTGATAATTTTGAACATCGACAAAGGCATACATTTTTACAAGTCCAGCATTATCTTTTAGGGAAATCAAATAAGTTGCTTTACCATTTAAGTTGATTAAAAGTGGAAAAGTCGATGTATATTTCATTTGTTGTACTTGTCCCTCAGCACTTGCCATTGCAGAATACTCTTCAGCTCCTGGGATTAAATAGTAATTAGTTTCTTTTGTTCTCATGTTAGTAAGAATAAATCCCAAATTAGATTCATCGCTTGCAACTGAGGTTATACCAGTATACAAATAAACGTCATCATCCTGAACCATATAATTATATCCTGTCGTAGTAGCTACCACATTTTTCTGCCCAAATATAGAATTTAGGAATCCGCCATTATACAATCCCCAATCATTTACTTGCGATAATATTAAATTTGCACTATAAACGTGATCTACCCAAGAAGGAACATCCTTGACACTGTATTTTTTAGATTCTCCCGTTATAGGATTTAGTATTACTACTCCAGTAATTTCTTCTTTAAGACCAACCCCTACATATTTAATGGTAGGAATTACCCAATAAGGGTTACCTTCATTATCCAATTCAAAATTTTCACTACCAAATATTTCAGTTGGATAACTAAATCTTAATTTACGATATAAATTCTCATTAAATATTGCAGAAGGAACATATTTCATTCCTTTTTCCAATCTAATAAGATTTGCTTCACCATTAACAGAATTAACCATAATATATCCAGTTATCCCTTTGCTTCTATTAGTAAAATACTTAATAAGACCATCGTACTCCAAAGGAGTTACTCTCACTATTGTATTATTATAATTAATTTGTGTATATAAGTTAGATACTGTAAACTGAGAAACCAAATCAGTCATTTCTCCCATTACCCTATCACCTATTTTAGATGTTGAATCTTTATCTAGTAATGGCACATGAGAAAAATCCACAGGTTTTACAGATTCTTTAAAACTTACGTCCTGATTTATCACAATCCTAGTTGAATAACCTTTAGAATTAAAAATTGGTGATAAAACAAAATTAACAAATAAGATTAAAAAGAATCCACATGGTATTACTGCCACCATTATCTTAAAATATTTAGAAAATTCAAATCTAGTTATATGCCTACCACTAAAGACAAAAGAACCAAGGCTAAGGAAATTAAGGAATAAATAAAACAAATAAATTAACAAAACAAAAACCCAAAATCCTGGTGCCGTGATATTTATTGGGGGCAAAAGGAAATAATACGCAACAAGCATAAACACTATAGTTACAACAATATTAATAATATTTCTTTTCTTCATAAAATCCTCCTCAATTAATTATATCATGTAAAATAACTAAGTTAAAATTAAACTGCAATTATACTAAAAATGTCTACCACCACCGCCATGGCTCGTTCCACTACTACCATGACTTATACTACTTCCTCCATGACTACTACTAGTACTGTCAAAAGAATTATGAACTATTGGAACTCTCGATGTAAAAGTGGTAAGAAAATGTCCCATTGGCATATGAATCCTTGTTTTTTCTTTGTTCAAATAATTACCAGCTTCATTAACTGCGCGTATTCCCTTATGCCTAGATATAAAAATATAAGTTGTAAAAGAAGATAGAGCAAACGCTACTAAAATACTAATTAGATAGTTAGCACTTTTCTTTTTTACCATTTCACCATTATCATCGACATAATAATTAGAATTAGAGTCAGCTACTCCAAGATCTGCAAACCTAGAAGCTGTATCAATAAAACTTGCAGCCGACATCCCGTAATCTTCAATCGAAGCATAATAATAAATATCATCCAAAATCTTTTCTAATCTTCCATCATCATAAACTAGTTGAGCATATCCTGTCGTTGTAATCCAAAGTTCTCTATTATCCATATCGATTAAAAGTATAAGACCATCTTTAGATTTATTTTCTCCAAAGTCGTTATAATCATAAAAATCTTCAGCATAGCTTTTAGCACTACCTTTATTATTCTCCTTAATAGTTACAACTGCTATATCCATATCATATTTTTTTATATAAGTAACAGCTTTATCAAAAAGATTTTTTTCTTCAGCATCACTGAAAAGATCTGCAAAATCGTATATTTTCTTACTCGTATCTACTTTTATAGTATTCTCTTTTGCACTATTAGAAATAGCTACAGTCTTAAAGGGTGCTACTAACAATAAAAAAGTTATTATAAAGAAAATAATTTTATTTTTCATAGCCCCTCCTAAATAACGTAAGTAATAAATAACATAATTAAAAAACTAATTGTAAATATTATAATCCATGTAAATACAGCCTTTTTTAACGAATATGGGATGTCCCCTATCATTTTACCTGTTTCACCATTCATAGCAAAAGTATACAATTTATCTTTGTATTTGACATTTAGCATCCATACTGGCAACAAAACGTAATCCGTTTTCTCATCTTTTATTTCACCATTTTTATTTTCTAAGATAAACGGTGCATAACCAATATCACCACTTAATTCGTCGCAACAACTTTCTTTAGCCCTATCGATACATATTTTTTTAGCATCATTTGCTTCTACATCGTACTTTTCAGATAAAAATCCTGCTAAATACGAAGGATTAAAATCCACTAATTCCGAATAATCAAAAGGTTCTATTGAATTCATTATCGCATCATTAAACCTAGTTGAACCATCAACTGGAATATTAGAAAAAGAAAATTGACCATCTCTTTCTACCTGATATGTATCGGTTTTCGTGTAAATATAATCACTAGTGCTCCAAGTCGATACTCTATTACCCTTTCCTGTAATTTTATAGTCCATATCACAGCTATATAACCAAAAAGGTATATAAACTCCAGTTATTTCTTTAATATTTTTAGGATCGTCAAATTCTTTTGGCATCAACAACTTACCTTTACAAACTTTTTTAAATCCTTCTATTGCTTCTTCTTTAGTTTTAGTAAAAGGAATTATTTTAACCGGAGCAAATTTATCAGTTAATCTATTTTTTAAAAGGACAGTATTTTTACAATAAACACAAAAAGTAGCCGAAGTATTTTTATCTGCTAATATTTTAGCTCCACAATCTTCGCAATAATACTCATCCATGTCAGCTGAATTATCTTTAACTTTTTCAGTAACATTTTTAAATTTATTTTCATTTTTTTCTAAATCTTTAAGACTAAATATACCACCACAATATTCACAAATCCAATTTTTACTTTTAGGATTATATTTTAAACTGGCATTACAGTTGGGACATTTATGATTAACTGCTTTCATTTAGAATCACCACCATTATCCATAATACTTATATATAATTTTACACACTTAAAAATTATTCCATGCTTTTAATTTTCCTTCTTCCTTTTTTTAATTTTGCTAAAGCATAAGAAACAGAGTTTTTAGGTCCAGTTGTAAGTATTCCTTTTTTGGTTTGACCTTTACTAGACTTTCTTATTATCGTAGTAAGATAATTTTTAATTTCATCTCTTGTCTTTTCAAGCTCATCTTCTTCACTTAATTCTTCATCATAAATAGCTAAAATCTTACTTCGTAATGCTAAAGGTAGAAAATAAGTACTTTTTTTTACTTTATCGTAATCAATATTTAGACTACCGTCATCATTAACAGTAAATAAATCTGTCTTATCTTTGTATTCACGATCGAAAAAATCTTTACTGTAAGTTGCAATTTTTTTAACTTTATTAGGATCTTCAGCTTTCAATGTCTTCCTATTATCTCCCATATACGATAAGGAACATAATGTTTCATAAAGTTTGTCGATAGTAGGATTTTTTCTATCTAATAAGACTAATGCTACTGTTAAAGCATTCTTCTTATTTATAGCGTTTGCCTTCTCGATTTCAGCATCACTTATAGGCGTAAACATTTCTTTCTGGAATCGTCCTGCAATATAAAAGGTTTTCCAATTTAATAAATCATCTAAAACATCTTTTTTTTCAATTACACCCATTTTATAAGTATCAATTCCATAATTAATATGAGTAGTATAGCAAATTGAAGCATAACTCTTTAAACTATCTACTTTTGCATGCTTAAAATAAATTCGCGGTATTAGTTTATACATATAACGATTTTCTTTTAAGTTTTCTTCGTAAAATTTTTTAATGTCGTCTACTATAACTACTAAATCAACTTGTTTTTTATCTTTTTCTGAATCACTTCCTTGAAACGCTACACTTGATCCGTAGGCTTTGACAGAAACTGGAGTTGGAAGTGTTCCAATAAAATCAATAATTCTATCTCTTATTTTTAGATTTTCCATAAATCCCCCTAACCTTTTAGCTCTACTTTATCTGAAAAAATAACTTTGGCATTATACAATTGTTTATAGTTTTTCCTTTTAACTTTATATTCATTATTTGATAAAAGTAACAGATCTACTCCTTCCCAAGTAAGAACCCAACCAACTATCATTATAATTTCTTCATAAACTGGCCCAAAGAATTTATAACCTAAGAAGGAATAAATAATCATAAGTGTTCCTAACAAAACAAAGCATAACGATTTAATAACATTTATTTTTATAACACTATCACAATTAGATACTTTAGCAGCATAGTAATTTTTAATTATCTTAGCAACCCTACTTTTTTCACTATCAGCTAAACTAGATGTACATAATTCAATAGAAATATTATATTTGTAAGGTATTTTATATGCTTCTTCCGTAATATAATTCAAAATAGATTTGTCTAATAACATTTTTCTAGGATCTAATTTATTATAAAGAGAATCTTTATCATCAATTAAAACCTTAATAACCGCTGTATCACCTACAATATAATCATCTAAAAGGTATTGATTGTAATCTATTTTATATTTCTTCATAATCGCTCCTAATTATTTACGTAATCAAAATTTTCAATTAACCAACTATCTTCATTTTTCACAACAGTAATATTTTTAGTAATAACATAGTAATTTAAGACATCCTGCGAATCTATTTCATAACTGGAAAACGTCACAACACAATTAATTTTCTTTTCATAGATTGCTACTTGATCATAATTTATACTACTTTTTATGTAGCTACTATTAACAGGAATATCTTTCAATAAATAAACAACATTCTCCTCTTTAGTAGAAAAACTCTTGCCGTCAAATTCTGTTTTTTCTAATTGTTTTATACCATTATCAGTAAAAATAGACTTTAATACACTATTGTAATTATCGACATTAACTGTGTAAAAATCATCATCTTCAGAAGAATTTTCCACAATAAATACTGATTTAGGATTTTCATAAACTTTTATAGCATTTTGAACAAGTCCATTTACAATACCTATCGCATCATTCCTAGATAATGTTTTTTCATTAACACTACCAATAGGATTATCACTATTTCGCGAATACAAAAATACACCACCAAAAACAAATAAAACCCCAATAATCAAAAATAGCCAATATTTTTTCATAGAGCCTCCATACTATCTATAGTATACCAAAGTAATCATTCAAAATCTATTATTTTTATCTTCCATTTGTAGCAATCTAATAATTCTTTTATAAAAACGGAAGGATTTTCTTTATTAGTAAAAAGGAATACCTTTTTTCTTGCCCTAGTCAAAGCTACATAAAAAAGTCTTCGCTCTTCTGCATAAAGGAATTTATCACTTTTTTTCTTAATATATTTAAAAATATCATAATCTTCTATTTTATTGGGAAATCCTAAATAATCATCAATTAGGTTTAATACTATTACATAATCACTTTCTAATCCTTTAGCAGCATGAACTGTAAACCAGCGGATATCTTTAGCTTCATCTAAATAAATTATTCTTTTATCTTCCTTTTTTAAATTAATATTATCGACCATTAAATCAATATCTTTATTATTTCTTACTAAAATCATTATATTATCTAATTTTTTTATAATCTTAAGAATGTCTTCCGATACATTATTTGAATAAACAATAACAATTGGTCTAGATATATACTTTTTTGATTTAAGCCTTTTTCTTACTTGATTTTTATTTTTTAAAATAAATCTTCTAGAAATATCCACAATATCTTTAGGACAACGATAATTATTTTTAATTTTCAATATTTTGGATTGTGCAAATAAACTTTTGAATTTTAAAAAAAGGACTAAATCACATCCAGAAAAAGAATATATCGATTGAAAATCATCACCGACAGCCATCAAATTAATTGAAAATTTATTTACTAATTTTTTTATAAGCAAATATTTTGAATTAGAAGTATCTTGATACTCATCAATAATTAAATATTTGTACTTAAATTTCTTCATAGAGTCAACTTTAGTAATAGCAAGATTAATAATATCGTCTAAATCTATTTTATTTTCTGCTATTAACTCAGAAGAATAAATAACATAAATCTTAAAAATTAAAATAAGTAAAATCTTATCATCATTTAAAACTTTTTTAGAAAATAGCAGAAAATAAAAATAAGAGAAATCATAATTATAAGCTTTTAGAGTATGAATAAAAGATACTGCTACTTTAATAAAATTTGAAATAAATTTATCGAATTCTAAAGATTTATCTTCTAAATATGAAAGTAATAATTTGTAAGTATCATCAAAATAAAGATAAGAATAAAAGTATTCTTGGGCAACGTATTCTAAAAAATTAGATGCTGATAAAGATATTTTAGAATCGTTAATCAAGTATAATGAAAGTTTATGAAAAGTTTTAACATCTACCTTAAAATTATATTTTTCTAGGCTTCTCTTTAAGGAATCAACAGTCTCGTTAGTAAAAGATATACATAAAATATCTTTTGGTGAAACGTGTTTTTCTTCTATTAAATACTTGATTCTAGCTACTATTGTCAAAGTTTTACCACTGCCTGCTCCTGCTACCACTAAATAACATTTAGCCTTCTCCTTTACAACTCTTGTTTGATCTTTATCTAAAGTTAAATTGCCTATTTTATAACTATTATTACAAAAAATGTTTTTTACCATACTATTATTATTAAATAAAAAAGCATACTAATCCTAAATAATTAGTATGTCAGACTGTTGACAAAGTAAAAGCTCAAATGAAAAGTTAAATTTCAGAAAATAGAATTAAATAGAGTTTGTAAGACTAAATTGGTAGAAATAGTA
>CANQHY010000058.1 GCA_947623975.1 uncultured Bacilli bacterium | reverse complement strand
TATTATAATAGGGTAGATTTTAGTTTGGAGGTGGCATTGTGAAAAGAACTTATCAGCCAAATAATAGAAAAAAAGCAAAGAAACATGGATTTTTTGCTCGTGTTAAGACAAAAGTTTTAAATAAGAGAAGAAAAAAAGGTCGTAAAAAATTAGTATAATTCAACTCCACTGTAAACAGTGGCTTTTTTGTTTTATTATGTTATAATGGATATGAGGTGCCTTTATGAACAAGTATCGTACAGTAAAGAAGAATGAAGAATTTGCAAATATTATTCATAATGGAAAATATGCTAAGAATGAAAGTTATTCTTTATATATTAAAAATAATGATAAGGATACGTATAGGTTTGGTATTTCAGTAAGCAAGAAGTTAGGCAATGCTGTCCATAGGAATAAATATAAAAGGCAAGTTAGGTTTATCATTGATAAATATAAAAAAAACTACCAAAATGGTTTTGACTATATTATAATAATAAGGAAAGGTTATGTTGATTTAGATTTTTTGTCTAATGAAGAGAATTTTGTTAGTTTAATTAATAAATTAAAAAGTTATGTTACAAAGGAGAAAGTTAATGAAAAAAAGAAATAAAAATAAACTGGTAATTCTTATAATTTTGGTTTTATTTTTATCAGTTGGTTGTACAAAGCAGTTAAGGAATGCTGATAATAAGAATGTAACAAATCCAACAACTGGTCAAAGTTTAACTGAAAATATTTTATGTAAGCCAGAAGACGAGGAGACCATAAACATATATAAGGATAATGGTGTTGATGTAGACAAGTTGCCAAGCTGTAAAAATTTTAGTGTAACGAGTGGTGGTTATGAGGGAATTTGGACTAGTTTATTTATTAAACCACTTGCGTGGGTAATTATTAATATTGGTAAATTTGTAAAAAGTAATGGTTTAGCACTAATAATTACAAGTTTAGTTATAAGACTTATTACCTATCCGATTACAAGGAAAACAGCAATACAATCAGAACTTATGAAAGAAGCAAAACCAGAACTTGATAAATTGGAAAAGAAATATGCAAATAAAACGGATAATGATTCTATGATGCGAAAATCACAAGAGATGGCTTTTATTTATAAAAAGTATAATATAAATCCGATATCTGGTTGCCTTTATGCCATGTTGCAACTACCGCTTTTTATAGCGTTTTTGGAGGCAATAAATAGAGTACCTGCTATTTTTGAAGAGCACTTTTTAGGTCTTCAATTAGGTACAACTCCTTTAGTAGGTATTGGTAAAGGATCTTATGTTTATATTGCAATTACGGTGCTAGTTGGTTTATCTACGTATTTCTCACTTAAGTTTAATTCTGCTAGTAATCCGGATAATGCTCAAGTTAAATCAATGAATAAAGTAATGTTCGTCATGATATTAGTTATGTCAATATTTATGTCTTCGGCTCTTAACATTTATTGGGTAACGACCAATGTGTTTACGATAATTCAGAATTTAATAGTTATGAGAAGGAAGGCGTAAGTATGGAAAAATATGTTTTTACTGGAAAGACAGAGGAAGAAGCAATAGAGGAGGCATGTACTAATTTGAACCTTGATAAGGATCAGATTGTATATAGGGTTTCTCTAGAAAAAACGGGTCTTTTTAAAGCTAAAAGAACTGATATCGAAGTAATGCGTAAAAGTGATATCGATGAATTCATTAAAGAGTTGGCTTTAAGATTAACAAAAGATATGGGGTTTGATACTAAAACTGAGACGAAAAATAGAGATGGTGTATTGAATATAACCCTTTATAGTGACAATAATAGTCTACTTATCGGTAAAGACGGTAAAAACATGTCAGCACTTAGTACAATAATAAGACAAGCTGTTTATAATGAGTTAGGTTTCTTCTATAAATTTAATTTAGACGTTGGAGAATATAAATTGAAACAAGAAAGAAATCTTGAAAGAATGGCCAGAAATATTGCTAAAGATGTTGCTAAAACAAAAGTAGAAGCAAAATTAGAACCAATGAATTCATATGAAAGAAGAATAGTTCACAACGCTTTAACAAATGATAAATTTGTTTATACTGAAAGTGTTGGTGAAGAACCTAATAGGTGTGTTGTTATTAAATTAAAGGAAAAAGAATAGACTTTTTTCTTTTTATATGCTATAATCTCAACTATCTTTAGGAGGGATTTAGTTGGATAAAGAAACTCTAAATATTTGTATAGTTGGTAAAATGAATTCTGGTAAAAGTACACTTACAGAAGCTATTATAAATAAACAGCAAAATATAGTTAGTTGGTCTGATAAAAGTTATGAATACGAATCTTTAAATAATTATAACTGTATAAATGATTACCCGAGCGTATTAGGAAAAAGAATGCTAGAAAATTTAAAAAAGATGGATGGTATGGTATTAGTTATCTCCCTTTCTGATTTTGATATTTCTAGTTTCCGTGAATATGTATTTTTAGCAAATCAGTTTGAAATAGATAATTTGGTAGTCTTTGTAAATAAATGTGATTTAGAAAATTCACTTGAAAAAAAGTGTTATGCTGAAATGGAAATAAGGAATGTTTTAGAAGATTGTTCATTGGATTTTGAAAATATTCCTGTCATTTATGGTTCAGCTTTGAAATCTTTAGAAGAAAGCAATTATGTAAATAGTGATATTGATGAATTAGTAGCTATTATGGATTCTTGGAAAGAAAGAAAATCTATCAAAAAAATAAAAAAACGATAAAATAATTAATAAATTGGAAGTGATTCGATGGACGATGTAATTGTAGCAATTTCAACAGCTCTTGGCAAAGGTGCTATTTCAATAGTAAGGCTTAGCGGAAAAGGTTCGATTGAACTTGTAAACAAAGTATTCAAAGGAAAAGATTTAACAAAAGTAGAAAGCCATACAATCAATTATGGATTTATTACTTATAATGATGAATTGATAGATGAGGTTTTAGTGTCGGTAATGCAATCACCTAAAACATATACCAAAGAAGATATCGTTGAGATAAATTGTCACGGTGGAATAGCAACTACAAATAAAATATTGGAAATAATGATGCTTAATGGTGCAAGACTAGCAGAACCTGGCGAATTTACCAAAAGAGCTTTTTTAAATGGAAGAATAGATTTAGTAGAAGCAGAAGCTGTTATGGACTTGATTAATTCAAAAACTGAAAGAGCTAGGGCAGTGGCACTTAATAATTTGGAAGGAAGACTTACAAGTATTATAAGAGAATTTAGGCAAGAATTACTTGAATTGTTGGCTAATATTGAGGTAAATATCGACTATCCAGAATATGAAGATATCGAAGAGGTAACAGTGAGTGATATAAAAAATAAAATAAGCCAAATGAAGGACAGATTAAATGAGATTATTTCTGAATCAGAAACAAGAAAAATAATAAGAGACGGTATAAATGTTGCCATAGTGGGACGACCTAATGTAGGTAAAAGTAGTATTTTAAATAGATTGATTGGGCAAAATAAAGCAATTGTTACAGATATTGCTGGAACTACTAGAGATGTTGTTGAAGGTAGTATTACTTTGAATGGCATAGTACTTAATTTTATTGATACTGCTGGTATAAGAGAAACTTCCGATATTGTCGAAAAATACGGAGTAGAACGTAGTATTGAAGAAATTAATAGAGCTGATTTAATTATCCTGGTTCTAAATAATAATGAGAAAATAACTAAAGAAGATATGAAACTTTTAAATTTGTTAGACTCTAAAAAATATATAGCCGTAATAAATAAAAAAGATTTATCCAGAAAGATTAACATAGAGAAACTAAATTTAAAGAATTTAATTTATACCGATACTGTTAGTAGTGATGGAGTAGAAGAGTTGAAGAAAAAAATAATAGAACTATTTAACCTAGATGAAATAGAGCAAAATGATTATGAAATATTTACTAATACAAGACAAATCACTTTGGCAAAGGAGTGCCTAGAAATTTTAAGAGATGTAGAGAAAGCTGTAAATGATAATATGTTTGTTGATATGATTGAAATAGATATTAAAAGAATATGGACTAAATTGGGTGAAATTTTAGGTGAAAATTATAGTGATGAATTGATTAATCAACTATTTAGTCAATTTTGTCTTGGCAAATAGAATGCCCGAGGTAAAAACCTCTTTTTTTTTATAATCAATTATTGTATAATACAGTAGATTTATGGAAGTGATACAATGAAATATGATGTTATAGTTATAGGTGGAGGACACGCTGGGTGTGAAGCTTGTCTTGCTACTAGTAGACTGAAAAAAAAGACTTTACTTATAACTGGTAATAAAAATAATATCGCCGATATGCCTTGTAACCCTTCAATAGGAGGACCTGCAAAGGGAATTGTTGTTCGAGAAATCGATGCTTTGGGTGGCGAAATGGGAAAAAACACCGACAAAAGTCTTTTACAAATGAAACTTTTAAATACCAAAAAAGGTCCAGCTGTAAGGGCCTTAAGGGCACAGGCAGATAAAATAACTTATAAAAAAGAAATGCTAAAAACACTAGAAAGTCAACAAAATCTTTCTATTTTAGAAGCAATGGCTGAAGATTTAATAGTAGATAACGGCAAAATTTCTGGTGTAGTTCTTGAAAATGGCGAAAAAATCTATTCGAAGGCACTAATAATAACGACAGGTACATATTTAAAGGGAATGGTTTTATATGGTTCGCATAAAGTTTCTAGCGGTCCACATGATGAAAGACCTTCTCTTCATTTAAGTGATGCATTAAAAAGACTAGGTTTTACAATTAAAAGATTAAAAACTGGTACTCCACCTAGAATTAAAAAATCTAGTATTGATTATTCAAAAGCAGTAATACAACCGGGAGATCCTAACTTATATACCTTTTCATTTTCAATGAAGCCTCAATATAAAGTCGATGAGCAAATTCCTTGCTACTTGATTTATACAACAGAAAAGACGCATAAAATTATAAAAGATAACCTAAAAAAATCGAGTATGTACGGTGGATATGTGGAAGGAGTAGGTCCAAGATATTGTCCATCAATAGAAGACAAAATTGTTAAATTTGCCGATAAGGAACGTCATCAAATATTTTTGGAGCCTGAAAGTATTTATTATGATGATATTTATATTCAAGGATTTTCTACTAGTATGCCACACGATGTACAAATTGAAATGGTTCATAGCCTTCCAGGGTTAGAACATGCTGAAATTGTAAAATATGCTTATGCCATAGAGTATGATGCCATTGATTCCAAACAATTAAAACCAACTTTAGAAACAAAATTAGTTGAGAATTTGTATACGGCCGGTCAAATTAATGGTACTAGTGGTTACGAAGAGGCAGCTGGGCAAGGACTTATTGCAGGGATTAATGCTGCAAGAAAACTAGATGGAAAGGAGGCTCTAATTCTAAAAAGAAATGAATCTTATATTGGTGTTTTGATAGATGATTTAGTAACTAAAGGAGTAATGGATCCTTATAGACTCTTAACATCACGTGCTGAATATAGACTTTTATTAAGAAATGATAATGCTGATATTAGACTTACTAATTATGGAAGAGAAATTGGTCTTATAAATGAAGAACAATATTCTATTTTTGAGAAGAAATTAAAAGATATAGAATTATTAAAAAATAAATTAAAATCTATAAGATTAACCCCTAAAGATGATATAAATAAATATCTAGAAAGCCTTAATAGTGCTAGATTGTATGACAGTATTACCTTGTATGATTTATTAAAAAGGCCAGAGATAGAATATGAAAATATTGAAAGATATGTCGATGAAAAATTTTCTTTTGATGTAATTGAACAGGTCGTAATAAATATCAAATATGAAGGCTACATTGCCAAGGCAAACAAAGAAGCAGAAAAGATGTTAGATTATGAAAAAATAAAAATAAACGATACGATTGATTACAATAAGGTGCCTAATTTGGCCAAAGAAGCTGCACAAAAACTTAATGAAATAAGGCCAGTATCTATAGGTCAGGCCTTAAGAATAAGCGGGGTAAATCCTGCCGATATTTCAATGCTACTTTTATATATTAAGAGGAACTATAATGAATAAAGAAGAATTTATTTTAGAAATTAAAAAACTGGGTGTAGATGTAACTAGTGAAAAACTTGAAAAATTAGATTTATTTTATGAAATGTTGCTAGAATGGAATAAAAAAATTAATTTAACAGCTATTACAGATGAAAAAGAAATATATCTAAAACATTTTTTTGATAGCCTAACTTTGTGTAAAGTGATAGACCTAGATAATGAGTTAACTTTATGTGATGTTGGAAGTGGTGCTGGTTTTCCAGGTATTATTTTAAAAATATTTTTTCCTAAGTTAAAGATTACTTTAATTGATTCATTAAATAAAAGAGTTAATTATCTCAATACTGTAATTTCCAATTTAAAACTTTCTAATATAGTAGCAATTCATGTTAGAATGGAGGACTTTTCGAGATTAAATGAAGAAAAATTCGATATTATAACAGCACGAGCAGTATCTAGTTTGAGTGTTCTTTCTGAAATTTCAGTCAGGTCTTTAAAAATTAATGGTAGTTTAATTTTTATGAAAGCAAATTGTGATTTGGAATTAGAAAGTATCGACAATGTTATGAAAAGTCTTTATTTAGGTAATTTAAGAGTAGTAAAATTCGTCCTACCTAACGAAAATAGTAATAGGACATTAGTATCTATGACGAAACTAAAAACTACAAATAATAAGTTTCCGAGACCCATTGATAAAATAAAAAAAAATCCATTGTAAATTAGGATTTTTTATTTTATAATATAAAATAGGTAGAGTACAAAAGAGTAGAGGGTGTTTATATGGAAAATAATGAGATAGTTTACTTGTATCTAGATGATATCATACCAAATAGATTTCAACCAAGAGAAGTATTTGATGAACAAGCTTTGAAGGAACTTGCCATTTCTATTAAAGAACATGGAGTAATTCAACCAATTATTGTAAGAAAAGTAGGAAATAAATATGAAATAATAGCAGGTGAGCGCAGATATAAAGCTTCCACTATGGCTGGTCTTACCAAAATACCTGCAATCGTTAAAAATTTAAATGATCAAGAAAGTTCAAAAATCGCTCTTATCGAAAATTTACAAAGAAAAGATTTAACACCTATCGAAGAAGCTAGAACTTATCAGAAAATTCTTGAACTAGAACCTGGAATGACTCAAGAACAATTGGCTGAAACAATGGGAAAAACCCAATCAGCAGTTTCAAATAAAATAAGACTTTTAGCATTGCCAGATGAAGTACAAGATGCATTGCTACAAGAAAAGATTTCTGAACGTCATGCTAGAAGTTTATTGAATCTTCAAAATAATTCTGATCAGATTAAGTTGTTAGATAGAATAATAACAGAAAAAATGACTGTTAGAGATTTAGATAAGGAAATTAAAGAAATGAATGAAAAAGGACAAATAAAAGAAAATGGTTTTGGTATGAGTAGTATAAATGATATGATGCCAAAATTAAATGAAGCACCTAAAATTGCTGATGTTCCAGCTCCTGTTAGTGATGTGTTGAATCCTACAGTAGTGGACATTGATAAGATAAGAGAAAGTTCTATTGATATAAATGCACCTAAGGTGCCAACAGAACTTTCT
>CANQHY010000057.1 GCA_947623975.1 uncultured Bacilli bacterium | reverse complement strand
GAAATGGTGCGAACTACTGAGACAGGAGGAGTAAAGCTCTTGTACAGTGGAAACCCAACAGATGGAAAATGTACGGCAACAGGTAATGATCAATTTGTATTTATGTCAAGTTTTAATTCAAATAGGTATAGTAAAATGGGTGTTGGATATATGTCTGGAACAAATGAGGAACCGTATACGAACGAAACTGATTCTGATATAAAGAAAGCATTAGAGTATTGGTTTGAAGGAAAAAAATCAAATGGAGCCACCTATTCATCATATATAAATTTAGTTCCGTATGAAGAAGAATACTTGGAAGATGCAGTATGGTGTAATGATAGGAGCATGTCGAGCTTGAGCCCAGATTCTAGTGTTGGTGATGATGATATTTATCATTTTGATGCTTACAAAAGAAATTTTGCAGCCAATCCTAAACCAAATTTAGATTGTCCAAGAGGAGAAATAGATAAATTTACTACGTCGACTGATAATGGAAATGGAAAATCAAGGTATAAAGTAGGGCTTATTACAGTTGATGAATTAACAATGGGCGGATATAGAGGCTCCCGTAATGCAAATACATATTTAAGTACAGGTTCGCTCAGTTTGTGGTGGTCTATTTCCCCTGCTCGACTTTATATTGATAGTAGTAGTGGTGAAATTAGCACTAGCATGGTTACGGTATCAGATACTAGTTTCGCGGTCAGTGTATCCGATTCCCTTTTCATTAATGTGCGACCAATGGTATCAATAAAATATGGTATTAAAGTAACCGGAAAAGGAACTGCTGATAATCCTTATATTGTAAAATAATCAACATTATACGATATAGTAGAAGCGCATGTAACAGCAACGAATGATGGTATGATAACATTTAATAATGGTACAACAGATTTTTAAGGAAAAAATTATACGGGAATTTCTATTTTGTCATATATAGATTTAAGATTGTATGAAAAAGAATATTTAGAAAATTCCATACGGTGTAATGATATAAGTGAATACAATACTCTTAGTAACGGTACTTTGTACTTTGGTGGGGTTGGAAGGCTTTTAGCTTCTAAACCAAGTTTAGAATGCCCAAGATAGATAAATTTACAGTATCAACTGCAAATGGAAACGGAAAATCTCGTCATAAATTAGGACTTATAACGGCCGATGAATTAACAATGGGCGGATACAACAATATTACAACATTTAGTAATAGAAACACATATTTAGCTTTAGATTCTTATGACAGTTATTGGTCAATTTCTCCTGCCTCTGTTCGTACTGGTTTCACTTCCTTTGTGCTAGACGCGTTTGAAGGAGTGTTTCAGAGAACAACTGTTACTGCCACCATCGGTGTACGTCCGATGATATCAATAAAATATGGTATTAAAGTAGGTGGTGGAGGTACGACGAATGATCCGTACGTTATAGAGTAAAGTAAATATTTTAATAAAAGATAAATTAATTAACTATTTGTCATACAAAAATTAAAAAAAAGAATAAATTAGAAAAAGTCTTCCATAATATTAGTGGAGGACTTTTTATGGATGAAACAAATGAGTTATTAGAGTATATTTATCAAGATTGCGAAATGGCAACTACAACATTAACGGAATTACTTAAAGATTTACAAGGAAAAGACAATAAAATTAAAAGAACAATTGAAAACATTCTAAAGGAATATGAAAAATATTTAAAAGATGCTAAAAAACTTATAAAAGAACACAAGATAAAACCTAAAAAAGTTAGCATGATGGCCAAAATGGGAGCAAAAGCTGGGATAAAGGAAAATGTAAAAAGTGATAACAGCGATTCCAAAATTAGTGATGTTGTAATCCAAGGACTTGTAATGGGAATTGTCGATATCAGTAAAAGAATTGATGACTTTGAAAAAGAAGCTAATAAAGATATCGTAAAACTAGCAAGTAACGTCTTGAAATTTCAACAAGATAGCGTTGAGAAACTAAAAGAATACTTATAAAATTTAAAAGTTAGAACTTTCTAGCTTTTTAATTTGTGAAAAATACGCTCTAAGTGTTATCATATTATTAAGGAGATTAATTATACTGGAGATTTATGATAGCAAATGTATTAGTAGAGCTTGCAAATAGAAATGTTGATAAATGCTTTAGTTACAATGTACCTAAAGATTTTTCTAATGCTATAAAAGTAGGAATAAGAGTTAGAGTACCATTTGGTAAAATGACGCTTGAAGGATTTGTTTTAGAAATAGTAGAAAATAGTAATTTAGATATCCAAAAATTAAAGGATATAAAAGAAATAATCGATACCGATGTAATTTTAAATGATGAACTTTTAGCACTTGGAAAATATGTTAAAAATAGAACCTTATCGACTCTTATAAGTGCCTACCAAACAATGTTACCAAAGGCCTTAAAAGCCCAAAACAAAACTAATATAAATAAAAGTTACGATAAATTTATTGAATTAAATATTGCTAAAGATGAAATTTTAAATTACAAATTTAATGATAAACAGAAAGCTATCATAGAAAGAGTTTTAACTGGTAAAGTGTTAAAAGATAATCTTAAAGAAATTTCTTTATCGAGTTTGAATACTTTACTTAATAAAAAAATATTAAGGGAGTCTTTAGAAGAAAAATATCGCTACAATATAAAAGAAGCTAATAATTATAAGAAAGTAGAACTTAATGCGGAACAAAAAGAAGCTAAAGAAAGAATACTTTCTGATTTAGAAAAAGAGCATACTTATCTTTTATATGGTGTTACGGGAAGCGGTAAGACTGAGGTATATATGGATGTTATCGAAGCCTTTATTAGTCTTGGAAAGAGTGCTATTGTCCTAGTACCAGAGATTTCTCTTACCCCGCAGATGGTCGAAAGATTTTCGCAAAGATTTAAAACGGATGTTGCTCTTCTACATTCACGACTTAGTGATGGCGAAAAGTACGATGAATATAGAAAGATTGCAAGAGGAGAGGTACATATTGTGATTGGGGCAAGGAGTGCTATCTTTGCACCACTTAAAAATATTGGTGTAATAATAATCGATGAAGAGCATACTAGTACCTATAAACAGGAAAACAATCCTAAATATAATGCTATTGACATTGCTATTGAACGCTGTAAATACCATAGGGCTCAATTAGTATTAGGTAGTGCTACTCCTTCTTTAGAGAGCTTTACTAAGGCTGTAGTAAAAAAATATGAACTTATAGAGCTTAAAAAAAGAGCAAATAAAATGAGCCTTCCTGTTGTATCTATTGTCGATATGAATAAAGAATCAAAAAAGGGAAGCTATTTTTCGTTAGAGCTTAAAAGCGAAATAGAAAAATGTTTAGCTAATAAGGAACAGATAATTCTTCTTCTAAATAGAAGAGGTTATGCATCTTTTGTTACTTGCTCTAATTGCGGATATGTTAGCAAATGTCCTAACTGTGATATAACTCTTACCTATCATAAAAGTAGTGATATGGAAAGATGCCACTATTGTGGTTTTGCTGCTAAGAAAAAAGAAGTATGTCCAAATTGTAAAGAAAAATCTATTAAACAATTAGGTGTTGGCACAGAAAGAATTGAAGAAGAATTAAATAGATTGTTTAATGCAAGAGTAATTAGAATGGATTTAGATACAACAAGTACTAAAGGAGCTCATGAAAAAATTATTTCTGCTTTTAGAAATTTTCAATACGATATTCTTCTTGGTACACAAATGATTGCTAAAGGACTTGATTTCCCTGGTGTTACTTTAGTGGGAGTAATAAATGCAGATACTCAACTTATGATACCTAATTTTAGAAGCAGCGAGTATACTTTCCAACTTTTATCCCAAGTAGCAGGAAGAAGTGGTAGAGGAGAAAAACCAGGAAAAGTTATAATTCAAACTTTTAATAGTGATCATTATGCAATAAAACTTGCCAAAGAACATAATTATCTAGAATTCTTTAAAAGAGAAATGAAAATACGTAAAGAGTTAAATTATCCGCCATATTGTTATATTGTATCAATAAAAGTAATAAGTAAAGACTATGATCTAGCTAAAAAAGAAAGTTATAGTATTGCTATAAAACTTAAAGAAAACCTTAAATCCACTGTAGTATTAGGACCTTCTATTGGCAGTACTTTTATGATTAATAAAACTTATAGGTTTGGTATAATATTAAAATATAAAAAAGAAGATAATTTATATCCTTACTTAGAAAAAGTGTTGGCTTATTATCTTTCAAATGATAAAATAAAAATAGATATAGATTTTAATCCTATAAATAGTTAGAGTGGAGAGGGTTTATGGTGAATACAAAAGGAAGATATAGTCTTATATTAAATTCTGATGATGAAGAGATGGTATTTGATTTTTCAGTTATGGATTTTATGAATAAAGACCAAATAGAAAAAAATGATTTAGTTTTTCTTGCAACAATTGACAAGATGACTACTTTATTTACAGGTAGTTTAGATCTTTTATCTTACTTGGATAAAAGAAGATATGATCCTTCTTTTGATTTAGTAAATACAAAAATTAGATATCGTGGCAGTAATGGTGAAAATATCTATTTAGATACTGTCTATCAAGATGATACTTTGGCTAAAATTTCTAAATGTGCTAATGGAAGTTATATAGATCTTAATGATGCTACTACTAGATGTGTTTTAGCTGATATCTATAGAGAAATATCTGATAGTAATTCAGAATTTTCTAAATATCTTGTAGCAAGTAAGAGTATTACAACAAATATAAATGATTATAACAAAAAAATAGTAAGTCTTGCTCATGATAATTTAACAGGAGAAATGTTTTATTACTTTTTAAAATCTTTTATGTCGTATCGGGAGTTTAGAGCCTTGTATCTTTCTTATGAAAAATATAAAAGTCCTTTAAAGGAAAAAGGATATTCAAAGTGTAAATAAAAATAAAACTCTTGTCTTTATGTTAAAAAATATGTTATATTTTAGGTAGTATTGAGGATAAGTTAGAAATAGCTTATTTTTTATCGCATTAAAAGAGATTTGTTGTTATGGAGATGATGATATGGCACTTAAATACGATGAGAATTCAATAAAAATATTAGAGGGGCTAGAGGCTGTAAGAAAAAGACCTGGTATGTATATTGGCTCAACTGATAAGAAAGGATTACACCATCTAGTTTGGGAAATTGTCGATAATGCCATTGATGAAGCGATAAATGGTTTCGGAGATTATATTAAAATAGTTATGCATAAAGATGGCAGTGTAAGCGTCGAAGATCATGGAAGAGGGGTTCCTGTAGGAATGCATGCTTCAGGAAGAAGTACGCCTGAGGTTATCTATACAATCCTTCATGCTGGTGGAAAATTTGAAGAGTCAGGCTACAAAGTATCGGGAGGATTACATGGTGTTGGTGCAAGTGTCGTTAATGCTCTAAGTGAGTGGATGGAAGTAATAATAAAAAAAGATAAGAAAGAGTATTCTATTCGCTTTGAGGATGGGGGCAAAGTAGCATCGCCTCTTAAAGAAATTGGAACCACTAATAAAACAGGTACTATAGTAAGATTTCTTCCAGATAGTAAGATTTTCCCTGTAACTAATTTTTCTTTTTCGACAATTTGTGAAAGAATGCAGGAATCTGCTTTCCTTTTGAAAGGACTTACAATAGAGGTAGCAGATGAAATAACCGGAAGAGACAATAAATATCATTATGAAAATGGCCTTCGTGAATTTGTTGAATACTTAAATGAAGATAAAAATACTCTTCATAAGGTAATAGCGTTCGAGGGGACAAAAGATAAAATTGAGGTAGATATTGCTATGCAGTATACCGATACTTATCAAGAAAATATTATTTCTTTCGTAAATAACGTTAAGACACCTGATGGTGGTAGCCATGAGATTGGCTTTAAGACAGCTTTAACTCGTGTTTTTAATGATTATGCTAGAGATAATGGCTATGTGAAGACAAAAGATAGACCTTTAGAAGGAAGCGATGTAAGAGAAGGGCTAACTGCTATAATAAGCTTAAAAATCCCTGAAGCATTATTGCAGTTTGAGGGGCAAACTAAAGGAAAACTAGGAACGCCACTCGCTCGTACTGTAGTTGAGGCGATAGTTAGTGAAAAACTACAGTTTTTTCTAGAAGAAAATAAAAAAGTTGCAACTGATATATTGGATAAATCTTTAAAAAGTAAAATAGCACGTGAAGCAGCTAGAAAAGCACGTGAGGATGCTAGAAAAGGAAAAACTAACAATAAAAAAGAAAGGGCTCTATCGGGTAAACTTACCCCAGCTCAATCTAGAAATAAAGATAAAAACGAACTTTTCTTAGTTGAGGGAGATTCTGCTGGAGGTTCTGCTAAACAGGGACGCGATCGAAAATTTCAGGCCATTTTGCCACTTCGTGGTAAAGTAATTAACACGGAAAAAGCAAGCCTCGATGATATTTTTAAAAATGAAGAAATAAACACGATGATTTATACGATAGGAGCAGGGTATGGACCTAATTTTGAAATTGAAGATTGCGAATATGACAAGGTAATAATCATGAGCGATGCTGATGAAGATGGAGGACACATTCAGTGCTTGCTTTTAACTTTCTTTTATCGTTATATGAAACCGCTTATCGAAGCAGGAAAACTCTACATTGCTCTTCCACCATTATTTAAAATAACTTGTGGCAAAAACATTGATTATGCGTATAACATCGAAGAAATGAAACAAAAAACAAAAGATAAAAAATGCGAAGTTCAACGTTACAAAGGACTTGGTGAGATGAATGCTGATCAACTTGCCGATACAACTATGAACCCTGATACAAGAAAACTTATAAGAGTTAAAATAGACGATGCTCTTCTTGCTGAAAAAAGAGTAAGTATCTTAATGGGTGATAGTGTCGAACCTAGAAAAGAATGGATTGAAGAAAACGTTGAATTCTCATTGGAAGATGATTATAAAATAAATTAAAAGGGGTGCAGTATGGCCTTAATATTGGATAAAACGACAAGTAAAAAACTAGAAAATAGATTAACAGAATTTAGTAAATTTGGGATGATTTTCTATTATCTTTTTGAAGAAGGAAGAGCTAGTATAAGTGATTTGGAGAATATCTTTTTTTCTCATGATGATGAAAAATCATGTTTTATATATGGCAAATTAATAAAAAATATAAATCCTAAGGATATGAAATTGTCCTTTGATAGATATAGTAAAGATAATCCTAATTTAGATGGATTAGAAAAAGCTAAATACGAAGAAGATTTAAATATAATTTACACAAAGAAAATATTGAATACTATTGTTAACGATGCCAAGGACAAAATTGATAAAGTTTATATCAATACTTATGATTACTTATTAGCAAATGGTATTAATAGTTAAGAGGCGATAAAATGAAAGGTGTACTTGAAAGAATTTACGACTATTCTTTGGAAGAAATAATGGGTCAAAGGTTTGGTAGTTATTCTAAATATATTATCCAAGATAGAGCAATTCCAGATGTAAGGGATGGACTAAAACCAGTTCAAAGAAGGATAATTTTTTCGATGTATAAAGAAAAGAATACTTACGATAGACCATATAGGAAAAGTGCTAAAACGGTTGGAGATGTAATAGGTAATTATCATCCACATGGTGATACAAGTATTTATGAAGCGATGGTT
>CANQHY010000056.1 GCA_947623975.1 uncultured Bacilli bacterium | reverse complement strand
TTGTCTTGACGTCTCCAGCATCACCGCTAGATACGTTCCAATCAAAATAATGATATCCTCTTGCTAATACCTCCTGAGTAAGATAAGACATAATTCCCGTTGCATAGTTCATACTTACAGTATTACTGCTTCCTCCAGGAAATCTTATAATCATACTTTTTTGCCCAGTTATTCTTTCGACTTTATCTTGAATTTGTTTTAAATCATCAAAGTAAGCATCAGCAGATTGATATACTGTAGAATAATTGTGAGACATGCTATGGAGTGCTACTGTATGTCCTTCATCGTATTCCCTTTTTATCAAATAGTCTAAATTACTAGAATGATTTATTACAAAAAATGTAGCTTTAACATTTTTTTCTTTCAAAATATCTAACAACTGTGGTGTTATGCTGCCACTTGGTCCATCATCAAAAGTTAAATAAATAGCTCCTGCTACAGCACTATTAGTTTCAACTTGTTTGGTAACGGTAACAACTCTTGTCACTTTGCTTTGATTTTTAGCAGAATCTAAAACCTCATACGTAAGAGTATATTTTCCCTCTTTACTTGTATCGACAGTTCCTGTTACTACAACTTTATCCGTCAAGTCGCCATCACAGTTATCAGTGGCACTGTATCCAGGATCTGTATATTTGTTATTTAAAATAACATAATAGTTTTCACTGCCTTTTAAAGTAATTACCGGTCCCTCATTATCGACTCTATTTATTCTTCTTATGACGCTTCCTAAATTTCCACTGCTATCTTTTACTAAATATTCAATAGAATCATCATTAATTTCTACTTTAACATTATCTGTTAAATCGCCATCATAATTATCAGAAGCACTGTACCCTTCTTCGATATATTCTGCAAGAGGACAAAGCGTATGTGTCTTTTCGCCTTCTAAAGTAACTACCGGAACTACGCTGTCAATAACCTTAACAACTCTCTTTTTAGTAGCTGTAAATATTCCTTTTTTTACTTTATATTCTATTTCATAAGTTCCGAGTTTGCTATTATCAACCTCTCCTTTAACTTTTACTTCATCTGTAATGCTACTGCCAAAATATTTTGCTGAATAACCTGGTTCTTTATATTCTTCTCCATATTCCACTACCACTACAGACTTACCATTAAGTTTTATTTTAGGAACGAATATTGCAACGAACAACGCTATTAAAGAAAAAATTAACACCCCTATTAATGTTGCTACTGCAAATCTACCTTTTTTATTTAAAGTTCTCTTTTTACCTTTTTTTCCTCTCTTTTTTTCTTCAATGTTACTGCTACTTTCCTTCATAACGAACACCTCTATGCTAACATAATTATAGCTACATATAGAAAAAAAGTCCATAATAAAGTAATATTATGTCTTATTATTTTTCATAAATTCTCGCAAAATCTTCATAAGTGCTCTTTTTTCTATCCGCGATACATAACTTCTAGATATCTTTAATTCTTTAGCGATTTCTTTCTGTGTCATTTCTTTTGTATTATTTAGACCGTACCTTTTAACTAAAATTGTATTTTCCCTAGGTGTAAGCACTTTTATATAATCTTTTAGGAGCTTGACATTGTCTTTTTCGTTGATACTTTCCACAAAATCTGGACTAGGCATCTTCAAAATATCTAGTATTGTAATTTCATTTCCTTCTTTATCGTAGCCAATCGATTCGTTTATTGAAATATTTTTGCTTGTTTTATTGTTACTTCTAAAGTACATAAGGATTTCATTTTCAATGCACCTAGCACAATACGTAGTTATTTTTGTTCCATGGCTCTTTGAAAAAGAATCAACCCCTTTTATAAGCCCAATAGTACCAATACTTATTAAATCATCTTGGTCGACATTTTTATAGTCAAATTTTTTCACAATGTGGGCAACGAGTCGCAAATTATGTTCAATCAGCTTATTTCTAGCGATAGCATCACCCATGTTTGCCTTTTTAATACACTCCTCTTCCTCTTCGCTACTTAACGGATCTAAGAAAACATTATTCGAGTAGCTTGCTGTAAAAATAAATAGACTTTTAAGTTTTTCTAAAAGTTTATAAAACATATACCCCTCCTAATTTAATTATATGTTTTATAATCCTATTATTATAAAAAGTCTATTTAAAATACTCATCTAAAACCAAAATATCACTATAAATAATATTTTTACCACAAATATTTATGTAGTTATCCCTTCCCTTTCCAAGAATGGCTACAATGTCGTCTTTTCTAGCTATGTCTAAAGCTTTCCGAATGGCATTTTTTCTTTCAGGAAGAACAAAATAATTATCGATATCGGGGTTAATTAAATTAGTTATTTTCCCTCTATTATTTACCACATCTTTCGTAAAAATAACGACATCTGATAATTTTTGTGTAATATCACCTACTCTTTTCATTTTTTCTTTCTGCCCACTAAAACCAAGTACCGTTATTACTCTTTTTTGTTTAATACTATTAAGATAACTAAGAATTTCTCTAACAGAACTCTCGTTATGAGCATAATCTAAATAGATTTTATAACTTGTTTTGTAGTCTACTAGTTCACAACGTGAAGCTACTACTTTTACATTGTAGATTCTTTTTCTAATATCTGATAAAAAATAACCTAAATAGATAAGATATAAAATACTAGCACTAATATTATAGACATTAAAATCACCATTAAGTGGACTTTCAATAGTAAATTTTTCGTTTTTATATTTATAGTTAATTACAGTTTTACCATCTTCCTCTTTAAAAGATAGTATTCTAAGATTACTATATTTATTTCTACCATAAGTTAAAACATGACATTTACAAGAGGTCCTTAATTTCTTATAAAATATATCATCTCTATTTAATATAGCTATACCATCTTTATCTATTCTAGTTAATATTTTCCTTTTATCTTTTATATTTTTAACAGTTAATTTTTCAAAAGAATTAGTAAATATTGCAGCGTTAAAAGAAAGATTATCTAAGTATTTACTAAAATAATTTTTGTTAGGTACTTTAAGAAAAGCAACATCTAAATGTTCATTATAAAATTTGTTTAAATATTTATAAATCGTTTCAATAGGTAATATTTTAGTATCATTTTTGATATTTATATATTTCCCTTTTATAACATTATCACTAATAAACCCACATTTATCTTCACCAAGCAAATCTCTAATAATTGAAATAACCGTAGTTTTTCCATTAGTTCCAAAAACAGCAACAAGAAAAATATTTTTGGCTTTATCATAAATATTATCAATTATATTTATAAGTTCACTATATGTATTTTTTACTTTCACATAGGGAATCGGATAGTCTGATCCACTAGATGTTACTAGAAAAGAGGCTTTTCTCTCTATCGCTTCTGTCATAGATCTTTTACTATTATTTTTATTTTTTATAAAGACAAAAACATCATTAGGTAAGATTGCTTTAGCACTAGTTTTAACATCATTAACTAACACGTCAACACAATATAAATCGAATAAATTCTTCATAAATTCACCTAGTGTAATATATGAAAAATTACGATTTGGGCAACATTTAAGAACCAAAATATTTCTTAAGCATTTCCTTTTCCGTTAGATATCTTCCCTTATTTAGAAAAAGATGTCTATAATCCTTATACATATCCTTAATATTTCTTATATATTTAGTTTTTTTAAACCGATAACAATACAAATAACGTTCAAGTAAAAACTTGTTAAAATAATAATTTCTTTTTTTATACTCTTCAATAACTTTTAACATTAAAGATAGGCATACTAAAATAAAAAAGAAAGATTTATAAAAAAAACAGATTATAACAAAAATTAAAAAATATGTAAAAAAAGAAAAAAGGAAAGTAAAAGTTAGACTCTTTTTGTAAGGAAGAAAAAAAGCTAACAAAATATTTAATATTTTCCCACCATCTAAAGGGTATATCGGCAGAAGATTAAAAATAAGCAAAATAAAATTAAATAAATACAAATCTTTACATCCAAGAGATATTAACAAAAAATAATAACCAATTTGAAACAAAGGACCCATCATAACAATAATCAATTCTTCTTTTAAGCAACGATTTACTAAGTCATTAAACTTTGTTATTCCCCCCAGCGGATAAATGTAAATTTTATCAACATTCCATTTATAGTATTTAGCAGCGGATAGGTGACCTAATTCATGAACAAAGATTATGGACATATATAATATTATTTTCTTAAAGTTTGCTGTTATTAGTGCTATAAAAATAAATAAATATGTAAGTGGACTAACATAAAAATATTTAAATATAGTTTTTATAATCTAAAAATTTCCCATCTTTTTCGAATACTAAATATATTGAGTCCCCATTAGCTTCACCAACAAAACTGCCCTTATTCAAATAATCATACATCGAAATATCACTAAAATTTATATTGCAATACCAAACCTCAATGCCATCTTCTTGTTGAACTATCAATGTTTTGCCATAATCGTCCTTATCGCCCAAATACACAACAATTCCGTCATTTAAAAGCGGAACAAGATATTTTTCACTAACTTTTAAAGCTACACCATCTTTATAAATGTTAGCACTTTCATAAGTTAACTTTTCACTAAAAACCTCTACATCTTTAGGGAAAAAGTTTTCAAGAGGAAACACATCACCAAATAAAGACTTGTACCAACTATTAACGGTAGCAAAAGAAAAAGATTGCGTATAAACTTTGTCATAAAACGTAGCTTTAAAACTAGAACTACCTTTAATACCTATTAAAAAACAAACAAAAAGTATTAAACATATTAAAATTTTACTAAGTAAAAATCTTATCATCACATCAAAATTATTGTTCTCTTCTCTATTTCCTTTTTTATTAAGATACTTATTAAGACTTTTGTACTCATCCATAAAAATCATCTCTATTAATAAGTATTATCTTCTAGAAAGTTTTAGAACCGGAATTATAAAATACAAAATAATTCCATAAAATAAATTTAAAATAAGACTGTTAAACACTTTGTAAAAAAGATTAAAAACATTAAATTCTAAATAGTTGAATAATACCAAAATAAGAAAATAGGCCGAATCATATATAATGATAGATGTTACAATAGTTAATAAAAATGTAAGAAAACTATCTTTGGTTCTTTTCTTTAAATATTTTACCCACAAATATATTAAAGAAAAAAGTATGATGGTAAGAGCTATATTGTTAACTACTATAACGGAATATAACAAAATAAGTAGATAAAAATAACAATTATTTATCTTTTTATTAAGATAAAAGTAAAAAACAACAAATATTAAAGTTAAATATGGAAAAAATAAATTAAGGCTATTAAAAGTATAATTAGATAAATTTAAAATAGTTAAATCTAAAAGCAAAGAAAGAAAGCCTAATATAATCATATTTTCCTCTTTAATATTGCTACAAATCTCAAATTTTCAATATTAGCCAATAAACTCACAGTAGCGGTATTACTTACATTGTAATAATCACTATCGATAGAAGAGATTTTTCCTATAACTAGTCCACTTGGAAATTTATTGCTAAGACCATTAGTTATTATCATATCTCCTACTTTTACATTACTATTTTTATTTATACCTTCGATAATCAATTTATTATTAGAAGCTTTTAAAATTTTATTTATCTCTGTTTCTGACTTTATCTTAATGGAAAGAGTATTATATTTATCGTACGATGTAATCAATTTTATTGTAGAATTATTATTATTTACTCTATCAATTCTACCAACTACGCCATTGCCATCAACTACTGCTAAGCCCTCTTCTACTCCGTCATCTGATCCTTTATTAATAGTCAGGCTATTATTCCAATACGAATTATTTCGTTCAATAACGGTTGCATAAATAACATCATAGCTGGAAAGAGAATCTCCTATGTCAACTAACTTTTTTAACTCGTTATTTTCATCTCTTAACTCTTTTTCTACTTCTTCGATAAAAGGTTGTGAATTAATATTTTTAAAAGGATAAAAAATAACATCTCTTAGATATTTTTCAATATTTACACTATTTGTTAATGTTAAATAGGAAAACGTTATTAAAACAAGAAAAACCGCTAAATAAGTGTATTTATTTTTAATAATTTTTTTTAATTTACTTTCGTTCTTTTTCTTCTTCACATTATCACCCATTATTAATTTTCCCATTATCAGAAAAACTATAATAATTATTGTTACCAATAATAAGATGATCTAAAAGTGGAATTTTGTTTATTTTTCCAATTGATGAAACGGCATCAGTAAGTTCTATATCTTCTAAAGATGGTTTTATATCACCGCTCGGATGATTATGAATACAGACAATAGCTGTTGCCGAATATAAATAAGCATATTTAAAAATTTCTCGCGGATGAACAATGCTTCTATTAACCGTTCCTTTAAATAATAATTCCCTACCTATTAAATGTTGTTTATTATCAAAATAAAGACAATAAAAACATTCTTGCTTTTTATCTAAAAACAAATTTTTAACATTTTCGTATATTACTTTAGAATTAGTATAACGAGTTTCTTTTATGGTATTTTCGTTACTGAAAATTCTTCTTCCTATTTCAACTGCCGCAATAATAATGGCAGCTTTCGATAACCCTATACCACTTATAGATTTAATTCTATTAATAGTTAACTCTTTAAAACTTTCTATATTTCCTATTTCTTTCAATAAATCAAGAGATAACTCTTTAGCTGATTTATTTTTTGTACCACATCTTAGTAGAATAGCTAAAAGTTCTTCATTAGAAAGATTTTTAGCACCAATAGCAAGCATTCTTTCTCTGGGTCTTTCATAATCAGGAATTTCTTTAATTAACATAATTATCACCTGATTATATTATTATCTTATTTTTTTTAGTTTCCTAAAACCATTTCCTTATAACTAGATAAAATAACATCATTTATCGATATAATATTATCTTCGTTATCAACCTCTGATATTAATATATCGTATTGCTCTAAATTACTTAAAAATTCGATATTATCGATTATAATAGGTTTTATCTTTGTTTCTATTTCTTTATCTTCATATAATTGTTTTATCTTATTGGCGTTAATTAAATCAGTCGTTATTCCAGCATAAACGGCATATTTACCTTCCTCTTCCATTATTAAATAATTATCGTTATTTATTAAATTATTCAAATTTTCCTCGTTATCATAGATACCAATCTGAATCATGTAAGCATTATAATCTGAGGACACTAAATTTTCTCTGTAATTGGAATAGACTATTTGAGCAGAAAGGAATCCTAAAAGAATAGCTACAATTACTGCAATTCCAAATTTTTTATTCATGTAAATCACCAATTAAAACTTATCATATTGCTTTGTCGAAAAAGTGCGAAAAAAAATCAAACCCAAAGGTTTGATTTACTATTTAGTTTCGTTTCTTTTTTGTGCTTTTTTTGCTTCGCGACATTCTTTACATCTTTTTGGTTCATTTGTAAAGCCTTTTTCAGCATAGAAAGCTTGATCTCTTGCAGTAAAAACAAATTCTTTACCACAGTCTACACATTTGATAGTTTTATCTTTGTATTCTGCTTCTGCCATTAATATCTCCTCCTTAATCAATAAAAATAATTGGACCTGCTACCTAGTTATCTTTTCTTTTTTAACGAAGAGATTAATTTTAGAAAACATATG
>CANQHY010000055.1 GCA_947623975.1 uncultured Bacilli bacterium | reverse complement strand
ATATATTTTTTCGATAGGACATTTTGTTTTATAAATTCTTTTTACAAATTAGGACATTTTGAATTATAAATCACATAAAAATCAATAGTTATGATTAATACAATAAAAAAACTCACACTTTAGCTTCTAGTATTTACTGTTATATTCTATAAAACGTAAAAAAAGAACTGAATTCTCAGTCCTCTTATTAATTATTTTTCTTTTATTTATTATATTCTTTTAATAATTCGATTACTTTTCTTATTTCTAAATCGTATTGAACTAAATCCATACCACCAAACATATTTAAGAATTCATCTTTTTTCATCTGGTATTTTTTAGCAAGTTCCTCTGCTTCTTTTTCTGCTTCTTCCTTGCTTATTTCAACTTTTTCTAAAACAGATATTTCTTCTAACATCAATCTATACAAGACATGCTTGTAAGCCTCTTTTTCCATATTGTTTCTTAATTCTTTTTCATCTGATTTAGTAAATTCGTAATACATATCAAGAGTTATTCCCTGCATTCTAAGTTGTTCTTCATATCTTTTGATTAATCGATCTATTTCTTCTTCGACCATTTCTTCTGGAATATCTACCTCGACATTTTTAGCAACAGTTTCTAATAGTTCATCAACGTATTTATTCTCATTTTCCATTTCTTTTTGAGCTTTTATTTCATCTTCAACATATTTGTATAAAGAATCCTTAGAATTAACTCCCTCTATTGCTAAGTCTTCAAATAATTCTTCATCAAATTCTCTTTGAACTTTCTCTTTTATTTCATTTATTTTGACTTTAAACTTAACCTTTGCACCTTTCAATTCTTGATGTGGATAATCCTTAGGGAAAGTTAATTCTATTTCTTTTTCTTCGTCTTGCTTCATTCCAATAAGTTTTTCTTCAAAACCTGGTATAAACGTATTGCTGCCAATTTCAAGCTCGTAATTTTCTGCTTTTCCGCCTGCAAATGCTACCCCATCTTTAAATCCTTCAAAATCAATTACTGCAATATCACCATTTGCAACAGTACCATTCTCTTTAGTTCTTGTTTCACTATATTTTTCAAGAATGTGACCGATTTCATGTTCTATTTCTTCCTTAGATACCTTTACTTTTTCACACTTAACATTTAGTCCTTTGTAGTTTTTTATTTTTACATCAGGTTTTGTTATTATTGTAAATACAAATTCTATTTTTTCATCGTCGACATTTTTAACGTCTAATTTAGGTTGTACAACTGGTATTAATTTAGAATCAGTAAGTGCTTTTTTATAAGCATCTTCTACCACATAATCACTTGCTGGTAAGTAAAGACTTTCTTTACCAAACTTTTTTTCATATACATTACGAGGAACTTTACCTTTTCTAAATCCTGCAACCGTTACATCTTTTACCTTTTTTTCAAAAGCTTTATCAATTGCTTTTTTCCACTCTTCACCTTCAATTTTTACTGTTATTTCCTTAACATTTTTATTTTTTGCCATATAACCTCCACCTATTCCATATTATATAATACTTAAATTTCTAAAACAAGAAAAAAAGATACTAGAAAGGCATCAAACAAGTTCGATGCCTTTCTGATTACTTTATACCTGTTATTTCTATTTTATATAAACCATTTGGGCTTTCAACATCGACAATGTCTCCAACTTTTCTATTTAATAGTGCTTTAGCTATTGGAGATTCATTGGAAATTTTGCTCATGAATGGATCAGCCTCTTGACTTCCTACTATTTTGTATTCATCTGTTTCATCATCATCTACATACTTAATTTCAACAGTAGAACCAAGTCCTACTTTATCACTTGATTTATTCTCTATAATTTCATAGTTTTCTAACATCTTTTCAATTTTCTTAATTCGTCCTTCTAATTCTGCTTGATCGTTTTTAGCAGCATCATAGTCAGCATTTTCAGATAAATCACCAAGAGCTCTTGCTTCCTTGATTGCTTTCAAATTAGCAGGTCTTTTAACATTTATTAATTCATCTAATTCTTTTTGTAAATCGGAAAGTCCTTCTTTTGTAAGTAACGTCTTCTTCTCTTTCACGATAAATCACCTCTTTTTCAATAAGCATAATGATAGCACAAATAACCATTTCTGTCAATCTTTTTTAGTTAACAGTTTTGTGAAATTTAGGAAATAATCATCGGTCATTCCTGCTATAAAATCTATTACTATTTTCTTCTTGTTATTTTTATTAACATATTCCAAAGGCATATCACGTACAAACCTTTTATATATTAGACTGTTTTCATTATTTTCATTGTAATCATTTAATAGGGCATAATATAAAAGAGTCATTCCCTCTTCATAAAGCATAATTTCTTCTTTGGTATTAGACTTACCATATATATTTTTGTAATTGAATTCTTTTAATTCCTGTAAGGCTCTAAATATTTCTTCGCTTAAAATTATTTTGCCTTTATCATAACTGTTTTCAATAATATCTAATATTAACGTATTAACTATTGCACTATTATTATCTCCTAATACTCTAGTAACACTTTCAGGAATCATTTCTCTTTTTATAATTCCCACTCTAATTGCATCTTCAATGTCACGACCAATGTAGGCGATAACATCTGATACTCTTACTACGCATCCTTCAAGGGTCATCGGAACTAATTTTTTAGCATATTCATAACTCATAGAGGCATTTTCATAATCTTTCAAAAATTCTTCTTTAGTCTTACTTTTCGGAGCATAAACATTACTTAGTATCTCGCCATTATGACACATTATTCCATCCAAAACTTGAATAGTCAGATTACAATTTTTTATGTCAGTAAATGTCCTTACACTTTGTAAATTATGCATGAAAGGTATTCCTAGTTCCTGTTTTGAGATATTATTTAATATTTTTTCTCCCATGTGTCCTAAAGGAGTATGACCAATATCGTGTCCCAAAGAAATTGCCTCAATCAAATCTTCATTTAAATTAAGACTCCTTCCAATAGTCCTAGCAATTTTACTTACTAACTGGACATGAACCATTCTTTTAGAAACATTATCATTTTCTAAAAACGAAAAAACTTGAGTCTTATCGATATATCTAGTAAAAGCCGAACTGTGAATTATTTTATCCGTATCATGGAAAAATGGTGGTCGAAAATCCTCCTGTTCAGGAAATATTCTTACGGCATTACTACTTTTGGTAGCATAACTAGAAAGGCTATCCTCTTTTTTTAATAGATTTTCTTTTATAATATCTAAATTACTCAAAACTTATATCACCTTTATCCTCATCATAGAATCTTTTTCAACTTCAAAATCAATTTTTAATTTTATTATTTCTTCGGGATGTCTTGCCACTTTTATTCTATTCATTTGACTATCATATATTTCATCAATTGTAAAAGAATAAATTTTACCACTAGGAGTAAATATCTCAACGTCATCACCTTCTTGAAAGTAATTACGTTCGGTAAGTGTTAAAATCTTTTCTTTTTTATCATAAGACAATACAAGTCCTAAAAAGTCTTGATTGGATAACTCTTGACGACCAGTATAATATTGATCAGTATAATCTGCTTTCTTCATATAGTAATGAGTGCTAGTCTCTCTATTAGCAACTCGCGATAATATCTTCTCTTCTTTTTCAATTTTTTCTAAAGTTAACGTATTATTGTAATAATCGTCAATTAATCTTCTATATGAAGAAATTACAGTAGCAAGATAATAAGAAGAGCGCATTCTTCCTTCTATTTTTAAGGATTTAACAGAAGACGCAATTAATTTATCTAAATATTTAGCCATATTCAAGTCTTTTGTAGCCATTGTAAAGGGGTTAGAATCATCTTCAATATCAAATGCAAAGCGGCAAACTTGAGCACAACCACCACGATTCGAATCACGATTGGTAAAATAATTTGAAAGACAACATCTGCCACTATAAAAGGTGCACATAGCTCCATGAATAAATACTTCCAAATCGATATCAACCTCTTTTAAGATTTCTTCGATTTCGCGAATAGAGACCTCACGAGCTAAAACTATTCGATCTACTTTTTCGTTTTTCCAATATTTAACAGCCTCAATATTAGTAGTAGAAGCTTGAGTACTAAGATGAACCTCGACGTTAAAATTTTCTTTTATATACTTAATCATAAAAGGATCACTTACAATAAAAGCATCTATTCCTGCATCCACTACAGCTTTTATAAAGTCATAAACACCTGTTAAATCTTCGTTATGAAACACAATATTTAAAGTAAGATAAACTTTCTTTTTAAGATTATGAGCAAAAGTGCAAGCTTCTTTTATTTCATCTAAGCTAAAATTATCAGCATTTGCTCTAAGACTATATTCTCTTCCTCCAATATAGACTGCATCTGCTCCATAAAGAAGGGCTATTTTTAATCTTTCTAAGTCACCAGCGGGACTTAACAATTCAACTTTTTTAATCATTTTTCTTCACCTTGTATATTGTTTTTTGAAAAAAGAAACCGCGGTATGCCCCGATAAGCTCATCGGTCTTCCTAATCAATTCTTCACGGTTTTCACTACCAATCAAAATCTTTTTATAAAGCGATAATATTTCTTTAAAGGTAGTAGTAGCGATATTAAATTCATTAAGTACTAAATAAGATGCTCTTATCTTATCTAATACTATGCTCCCATTCAAAGGTTTTCCGTAATAGATAGCATTGCCATTTTCTTCTTCTTTAAGAATATAAGAGTTATTGTTATTTGTTATGTTATAAATATCTTTCTTTTTCTTTTTATTAAAAGATGAAAAATAATTGCTTAAAAGCATTCTTCTAGAAAAAGACATTATTGGATACCCCATGACCATTGCAAAAAGTTGCATTTTAGTCTTGGAAGCTATCTCATTTATTTCCTCAAGAGTAATTTCGCCTGATAACATTCCATAATTAACACCCTTACTATAGTAGTAGTTGCAAGTATTATAATTTGTAACCATATGTGTCTGATTCCATACTAAATCTACTTTAAGTTTATTTCTTATTTTTATATTCAATACCGCTAAATCATAGAACAGAACGCCCTTTATATTAATTTTATCTAATTGATTTAAGTTATCTTCTAGGGTAGCCAACTCATCATTAAAAATATTTTTATTAATTGCTATAAAAATTTCTAAAGAAGGATTATTTTCCACGATGCCTTTAATCTTTTCAATATCAAGGGCCATCATGTAACCACTACAAAAATCTTTTAAGCCAAAAATAAAGGCATCTGCCCCTATTTTTTTATATTCTAAAATATTATCCACACTATTTGGTATTACTGTAAGCTTCAATATAATCACCTAATTTCTTTTCTAGATGTAACCGCTATTCCGTCTCCTATATCATAAAATCTCGTTTCATACTTTTCGGAATTTTTTAAATATTCAATATAGTTTTTAATTTTACGAACAAGTCCTCTTAAATTTCTACTTTTAATTTCGCTTTCATCTTTAGCTACGTAACCGTGAAAATTTATATTATCTGTAACAAAATAGCCATCGCTTTCTAGATTTTTTTCAAAATGCTCGATAAAGTCAATATTTTTTCCTTTAGCACCATCTAAGAAAATCAAATCAAATTTTTCTGTTAATTCCACATCTAGTGCATCTTTAAATATAGGCGTTATCCTATCCTCTAAGTTAAATTTCTTGATATTATTTAGTGCTTCTAAATATCTTTCTTCATCACGCTCGATTGTAACCACTTTCAAATTAGGACTTGAAAGAGCCATCATTATAGCCGAATAACCAATTGCGGTTCCAATTTCTAATACTGTTTTTACCTGATGTTTTATAATAAAAGTTGTAAGAAAATTTATCCCATCATCAAGCATTATTGGAACATCTTCCCTTTTAGCATATTCTTTTATTTCTTTTATCATAGAGTGAAAATTTCCTACCATACTCTATACTCCAATCTATTATCTATACCATTTCCCTTCGTTTATCAATTTTTGCTTGCCAGCACTTTGCTCACTTGCCGTCTCGTAAAAATAACTGTTTTGCTCGTTATCTGATAGAAAGAACAAATAATTGGTATCTTCTGGGAAAAGAGTTGCCTTTATGGCCTCGTCGCCAGGTATTGCTATTGGTCCTACTGGAAATTTTACTTTATAGGTATTATAAGAATTTTCATTCTGCATCATTTCACTAGTTGCAATACCTACTTCATTAAAATCCATTCCCATACCATAATATGCTGTGGCACAACTTTCAAAAGCCATGTCCATACCTAATCTATTATAAAATACTGATGCTATCTTGGTAAAATCTTTAGACTTTCCCTCTTTTTCTACAATAGATGCAAAAGTAAGAATCTCATGAACAGTAAGACTACTCTCTTCAATTTTGTCTTTGTAATTATTTAAAACTTTCTCCATCTGATTTAACATTTTTATAAGAATTTCTTTTACACTAACATCTTTACCATTGAAATAATAGGTATCAGGAAACAAATATCCCTCAAGAGAATAATAAAGTTTATCATTTTTCACATCGTCAGTTATAAACCAATAATTTTCTATAAGTTCATCTAAAAATTTATCGTCTTTTAAAGTATTAATAACATCATCATAACTATTATTAGTATTAGTTGCTATCAAAGTAGCTAAAGCTCTTATATTTATTCCCTCTTTGAAAGTAATAACTATCTGATTATCATTATAAGAATTTCCTTCTTCCAATACTTTAATTATACTTTTCAAATCCATATCACGAGATAATTTATAAGTTGATGCTTTAAATTCTTTTACTTTAAATAATTTAATATAAATTTCAAAAAAAGTATCGCTTCTTATCAAGTTATTATCTTTCAATATCTTGCCGACATTCTTTTGCGATGTCCCCATCGGTATAACAATTTCTATTTGATTATGATCATCCTTATCGACTGCTTTTATGTTTACATTGTAAACTACACATAAGGATATGATGGCTACAAATACAAGAATAATTAGGGCTATTGTAATATTTCTTAAAGTTTTCATGTACGCAACAAAACGAGCCTTTATTGCTCGCCATCTTCCCCATTATTAGCAGTCTCTGTCATTTTCTTTTTAATTTCTTCTTGTAATGTATTAAGTATTGTTTCTATCACTTTCCATTCTTGATCTGTAGTTATTGGTTCTAACTTTTGATTAACACCCTTAGGATCATAAATAGAAGCATATACTTGAATATTTCCACTATCGTCTTTAGAATTATCAGTATAAACGATATAGCTTTTTTTAGTTTCCTCAGAATCAAAAGTGAAAAGTATATCGCACATTACCTCTTCGCCTCTATCGTTGATAACTTTAAATGTACTTTCCATTTCTTTATCATCATTTTTTAATTTTTCATTTTCCATAACTAAATCTCCTTTTTATTTTTTTATTCTATCTAAATAAGATTGTAAAATTATAGTCGCTGCTAAGCTATCTACAACCTTTTTCCTTTTTTTACGAGACGTGTCATTTTCTAGCAAAATATTTGTAGCTTCTTTAGTAGTAAGTCTCTCATCAACAAGTATTACCTCTATGTTAAGACGTGATTCAATCATACTTTTAAATTTATAAGATAGTTCTCCTTTAGGACCAATAGTATTATTCATATTCTTAGGTAATCCTAAAACTACCTTATCTACTTTATTTTCTGAAATTACATCGCCAATAACATCAACTAATTTATTATATTCCTCGTTATGTCTTACTACTTTATAAGAGGTTGCAATAAGACCTGTAGTATCCGATAAAGACATACCTAAAGTTTTA
>CANQHY010000054.1 GCA_947623975.1 uncultured Bacilli bacterium | reverse complement strand
CTAAAATTTTTAGTTCCCTATATAGTTCATTTATCATTAGTTTTTGGTTTAACCAACACTACTTGACATTGAACCTTATCAGTGTCTATTTCATAATTGGTATCGTACTTATCGAATTTGCAATCTCAATAAGTTCAGTTTTCCCCATAACATCAGATACTATATAATAATCAATTCCGTTACTTGACCAACTTACAGAGTTATCCGTAATAGCACCTAAAGTATCATTTAAAAATTCTGGTTCACCAAATACTGGTATTATCGAAAATTCACTTTCAATGCTGGATGTCTCTTCTACCAATAAGAATGGTTTTTCTCCATCAAATGTCAATATTATTCTCTCGCCGTCATCTTTTGCAACTTTCTCTTGCGATGTTAAAACTGTACCAATGGGAATGTATAAAGGATATATAATATCTTCTATTTTGCTAACCTCATCATCAGTCTTATCCTCCGTATCTATATCAGAAATTATGCTATTTAGCTCAAAATAATCAGAGGCAAAAGTGGGATTATCGTCGATATTACTAAAAGTCATTATCATTTCGACAATACCTGAATCATTTAAAACCTCTATTTTAGTTATATTGGCATCTTTATCTACATAGACTTTTTGTTTTACAAGACCAATATTATTAGGATAATTTACAGCAGTTGTTATGATGTAAGATGAATCAACCTCATCTATCGTTTTTTCAGTATCTTTCTTTATATCATTTATAATGGATTTCAAAATATATATTTGTGAATTATTATCTGGCCAACTACTTTGAAATTTAAAACTTTTATTTAAAGCAGGCGTTATTACATATACCTCATTATTACTTTTTAAGATTATTTGTTCATGATTATTAGACTTATTCACTAAACTAACTCTGTAATTATCTTCTTTTTGATAAGATGCTGTAACATCATAATTATAAGTGTCTTCATTATTGGTAATCGATAAAACTCCACTTACTTGGTAAGCATCCATAGAATTTATTTTCTTCTCAAGTCTATCAACAATGGTAGACTTGCCATCTTTAGAACATCCGGTAAAGATAAAGATAGCTGTTAAAAAAACAATTAAAAAATTTTTTTTCATTTTCCACCCCATATTTCTGTTTTCAATTAATTATATTGATTTAAAAAAAGTTTATTCATGAATAAATAGTAAAAATTAGGATAGTATATTAATAAAAGGAGGGCAAAAATGAAAATAGTTCAAAAAGTTGCACTAGTTTTAACAATTGTAGGAGCATTAAACTGGGGATTGGTAGGTTTATTTGAAATAGATCTAGTAGCAACATTATTTAATGGAAGCGACAGTATTATATCTAGGATAATATATACCCTTATAGCAATTGCCGGTATTATAAATATAGGATTGTTATTTGATCATTTAGAAGGTCAGAAATAGAAAAAAAATACTCACCAAATTTAATGTGGGTATTTTTTTATATTTTATTTACGTGAAATAACAACCTTTACTTCTTTTACACGTGATGTATAAGTAAGTCTTGAATCATCACCGGTAACTTTAACCTCTACAGAATGTTCACCAACACCTAATCCTGATAAATCAATAGAAGCTTTTATCATCGATGTATCAAGTGAATCAATTACAGATTGGCTTCCTTTAACAATAACAGTAACGGTTCTATTCTGTTCTCCGATTGCTTTAACCGTATATTTACTATTATCAAAGTTTACTGGATCTATTGGTATTCCTTCAACATCCTTTGACACAATATTATCAACTTTCAAATCTACAGTTATCGTCTTGATACTTACTTCCCTTATTCCACTAGGTTTTGTTACATTAATACTATAAGTTTTATCTTCTTTAACACCATTTACATCTACGGTAACAGGCAAGTATTCAATTTTAGAAACTGCTTCTTCAGTACCATAAACTGTAGCTGTTGTAATATTTGATGTAAGTGACTTAATAGCCACGCCATCTAACTCTCCTGATGCAATCAACCTAATTGGAACTTCTTTACTTGGAGATGTAATTTTAACTGTGGCACTTATTTTTGAAGGAACAATTTCTACATCCAGTTTATTACCTTCACTATCAAATGGTATAAGTGGAACATCAGCAAGAGTCGTACTACCAACTTTTACCTCAGTCATTTTATCAACATCAACTATTGCTTTTACAATAGCTACTTTTTCAAGTTGGTGGGCAGCACCTTTTACAATTACACTGTCTCTATCTAAAACAACACTATCAATATTAAGTTTTGTATCCAAATCATCTTTATGAATTATATCTACTGAAAGTTCTTTAGTAACAGAAATTTTATCGTAGATTCTTATGTTTACAATAGAAGGATCAACCTTATATTCTACTGATGAGACTGCTTGTTCATACTTGAATCCAACTGCATACGAACCAGGGGTGTAACCTGTAAGATCTAAAGTAACTCCATCAATTGGATATTGCTTTGCTAAGTAAACATCCCATTTACGACCAACTAAAGTAACATCTACAGTCTCAGGAATACCTTCTACAACGTATAAAGCTTCATTGTAATTGGCTGTTACTTTCTGATTGTATAAAATTTCAGCTGAATTATCGATAAGAGTTATATGTTTTTGATCAATTACATAAAATGTTGCTAACGCAAAAATGAGAGAAATAACAACAAGTGACTGCCTATTAACAAGAATTTTTTCGATTCCAGTTCCATTATTAGCAAAAAATTCATATACTCCCACAAAAAACTTAGTTATTGGTGTTATTAACCATTTATCAATACTTTTCCAGATAGATTTTAAAAGTTTCATAAATTGTTTACTTATTTTCTTCATATATCTCTTCCTCGTCTACCTCGTCTTCAAAATCAGACTCTTTCTTTGGCCTTAATTCATCGACTAACATCATTCTAACATCATCAAGGGATAAGTTATAGAAAAGTTCTCCCTTAACAGCTATCGATAATCTACCTGTTTCCTCTGAAACAACGATTGATATACAGTCAGTCTCTTCAGCAATACCTAAAGCAGCTCTATGTCTAGTACCAAGTCTTTTGTTAATTTTTGAGTTATTACTTGTTGGGAATACAGCACCAGCACAGCTTATTCTGTTACCTTGAATTATAACACCGCCATCGTGCATTGGATTGTTAGGGAAAAATAAGGCGATTAAAAGTTCACTTGTCAAGTCACCATATATTTTTTTGGCTTTTTCAATATAATCACTCAAACTAACATCACGTTCTATTACAATCAAGGCACCTATTCTTGACTTCCTTAAATAATCGATTGACTGAATTATTTCATATATCATTCTCTCTCTTTCGTCAACCGTCAAAACCTTATGTCTTCCAAGTAGTTGGCTTCTTCCCAATTGTTCTAAAACGGCTCTTATTTCTGGTTGGAAAATTACAATAAGAGCAAGAGGTCCCCACATAATTACATATTCTAGAAGAAGACCAATTGTAACAAATCCGAACAAGTCACTTACTATTTTTAAAACTGCTATTATCAGTACGCCTTTGAATATTAATGTCAGTTTGACATTATTTTTTATATTTTTCAATATATAGTAAAACATAAACCACACTAAAAGTATGTCTATCGTTTTATTTACAATCGATATTATATTATCTAATGTTATTGTCATACATCCTCCTTAAATTAGTTATTGGTTAGAATTGTTTGTACTTACATTAGGATTAGATATGGGTGTAACTACTTTCTGAATATTACTACCATTATTAGTAACTTTGGATTGCTCTTGTGAGTTAGCATTTCCATCTATTACTAATACTGCAGGTACTTCTTCTTTAGCCTCTTTATCATCATTGGTAGCTACATCAGAATTTGCTTCATAACTGGTAGCGCCACTATTAATTTCGGCATCGCTCATAACATCCAAAATTTGTTTTGATTGTCTTGCTGCTAACATAGCCTCCCTACCAGAAACGATATCCTCTTTTCTTTTTTTCTTTATTTTTTCTTCTATTACAGCCCTTTTTCTATCTCCTACAACTCCCAAGAGTACAAAAATGAAAAAAATGCAGCACAACACATATACAAGATACCAAAAACCAGTTAATGTATCTCTAAAAAATGAAATAACAAACATTTTCTCACCCTTTCATACTCTTATCGTACTAATAATATCATCATATCAAAAAATTTACAAGTAACTACTATTAATTTTGTATAGCCAAAACTTTTGAAATATGTCTAGCTATGTTATAATGGACGTAGTTAGAAATTTCTAAATTTAATTAACTACAGCGAAAGTTCATTTTAACAAATTTTAAATTGGAGGATATATGATAACAATATTTACACCAACATATAACAGAGAAAAAGAGTTAAATAACTTATATAAATCTTTGTTAAAGCAAGATTTTAAAGACTTTGAATGGCTGATAGTAGATGATGGCTCAAGTGATAATACTAAAGATTTTATTGATTCAATAAAGAAAGATAAAAAGATAAAAGTAAATTATATTTACAAAGAAAATGGTGGTAAGCAATCTGCATATAATGTTGGTTTAGATAATGCTAAAGGTGATATTTTCCTTTGTATAGATTCAGATGATATCCTAACCAATAATGCTCTAAAAAAAATAAATTCCGATTTTACAAATATTAAAGATAACAAAATTGCTGGCATTATTTACTTAAATAATTATATAAACAAGAAAAAAGAATTAGTAGGAACACCTTTTCCAAGTGAAGATTTAATCACTACACATTATGATTTGTATAACAAATATAAAGTAAAAGGAGATAAACTTTTTACTTTTAAAATTTCGGTTATTAAGGATTACCGTTTTCCTATTATCGAAGGCGAAAAATTTATTCCTGAGGCTCTACTTTACAATAGAATTTCTCAAAAATATGTATTTATGTGTAAAAACTTTGTAGCTGCCAGTGTAAATTATTTAGAGAGTGGTTACTCAGCTAATTACTTTAATTTAGTAAGGAAAAATCCCAAAGGTAATAGACTATATTATAAAGAATTAGTAGAAATTGACAATAAATTATACAATATATATGCTTATATATTGTTTAGCTTTTACAGTAAAGTTAAGTTTAAAAATATTTTAAACGATTCAAAATATAAATTCAAAGTGTTATTATTATATATACCTGTATATATTATTTACAAAATTAGAGGTTAGAAATGAAAAAGTTATTAATATTTGGTTATACTATGGACATGGGAGGTGCTGAAAAGGCTCTTTCCGATACCTTAAATTACTTAAATAAAGATTTTGATATTGATTTATATTTGTTAGACCCAGTTGGTCCTTTAATCAACACCTTACCTAAAAATATAAATATTTATAGACTTAAAAAGAATCTATTGTCATATATATTTTTTAGATTTATACCATTTTATAGGAAAAAAGTTATCAACAAAATTGCCAATAAAAAAGACTATCACGCAGCAGTTGGATACATGGAAGGAAGATGCGGTACTTGGGTTGCTGATATAAATAAAAATATTAAAAAATACGCATGGATTCACAATGATGTGTCAAAATTTGACATTGGAATAAGAGAAAGAGAAATAAAAGATACTTATTCAAAACTAGACAAAGTTATTTGTGTATCAGAAGAAGCTAAGGAGATTTTCTGTCAGAAATATGATATTAATAAAAAGAAAGTAGATGTTATCTATAATTTTATTAATGAAAAAGAAATACTAAAAAAAGCTAAAGAATTTAAAGTGGAAAATGATGTCTTTACTTTTGTTAATGTCGCTAAAATGCGTGATCAAAAAAGGCAAGATCGTCTTGTTTTAGCTGCAAAATATTTAAAAGATTTGGGTTATAATTTTAAAATTCAACTAATAGGTGATGGTCCTAATTTTGAAAAAATCAAGAGTATGGTTAATGAATATGATGTTTGTGACAAAGTTGAATTACTAGGTCTAAAAACAAACCCTTATCCATATATAAAGGCAGCTGATTTTTTTGTCCTTTCTAGTTTTATGGAAGGTTATGGTATCGTAATTAAAGAAGCACTTTTTCTAAAGACAAAAGTACTTACAACAGATATTGTCGGTCCAAGAGAAGTATTAAATGACGGAAAATATGGTTTAATTGTGCCAAATACTGATGATGATTTAAAATATATGATGAAAGATATTTTAGATAAAAAAGTAAATTTAGCTGAAATAGAAAAAAATATAAATACCTATAAAGGTGATAATGAAGAAATAATGAGACAAACATTAAATTTATTAAGTTAATATTATAGGATGTGATTAAATGAATAAAAAGCAACAGCAAAAGCTTTTAAATATAATGTCAACATTTGTAATGTTGCAACCTTTTTTTGATATCTTATCTAATTTGTATTTAGATAACATTTTAAAAATACCAATATCGACATTTGTTAAGCCATTATTTATATTTATAATTGGTTTGTATATGTTTTTTAAACATGAAGACAAAAAAAAGAAATGGATTGTCTACGCTTTTTCGTTTGTTATATTTATGATAGGCCATTTCATAATCCTTTACAGATTATACACAAGTAGTAGTGTCATAATTCATGAATTTAGATTTTTATTAAATATAATATATATGATTGTCATATTTATTATATATTCCATACTATATAGACAATACGAAGATAAAAAAGAAATGTTTGACAATTTGAAAAGAACTATTGTAATAACATTTTCTAGTTACTGCATTTTATTATTAATTTCGGTATTAACAAATACATCTGGTATGACCTACGAATATGCTGACAAACTAAAGAAGGGATTTAAAGGTTGGTATGATTCTGGTCAAATATTAGGTCATGCAATATCAATGATGTTTCCTGCTATAATTTATACAGTGTTAAAACCAAGGTATACTTGGTATAAAAGGATCTTAGTCTTAGTACCTATAATCGCTACAGTTATGCTACTTGGAACCAAAACACCATATCTAATAGTATTAGCATCATTAATTATATACGTAATAATATCAATATTTCTTATGTTCTATTCTAAAATATTTAAAAAAAATATATTTAATTTAATTTTTGTAAGTATCAGTGCTTTAAGCATGATAGTATTATACAAATACACTCCAGTATACACTAATGTAGAAATAAACAAAAATGTCCAATCAAATGATATTGATAATTATAATATGAGTCTAATTGATGGAAGCCTAAATATAGATAGAATAGATGAACTTATTAAAAATAATAAAGGTAATATAGAAGAATTAAAATTATATAAAAAATGGAATGTAGAATCCACAGAATATCTAAAAAATTTATATGAAGATGGTAAAATACATCCATCTGACAATAGAAAAAGGCAATTTTATTACTCAGCAAAAAAATTCCAATTAGCTGATTATGAATATAAAATTTTTGGTATAGGCTTTTTGATTCAAGAAAATACTTTATCAGAAGAAAGTGATTTCTTTATGGCTCTATTTAATTTTGGAATAATGGGATTTGTCTGTATGCTAATAATACCAATAACAGAATTCTTAAAATCGACAATTTATTTAATTAAGAATTTTAGACATAATGATTTAGAGACTTATCTTTTATACATGGGATTAGGAATATTTTTCTCGATTAGTATTTTGTCAGGTTATACATATATATACACTAATTTCTCAATATTCTTAGTGCTATTAATTACAATGTTAAGATTAAAAATTAACTTAAATGAAGGCTTCAAAGAACAAAAATAGTTACTATTTAGATATCGTTTTGACTATAAATTTCAAATATTAATTAATCAAAAATATATCAACAGCTATCATATAATTATGAATGATATAAATATAATTTATAAACAAAAAAAAGTCTCAATTGACTTTTTTTTGTCATTATAATCACTATTAGATTGTGGAAATATATGGATTACATGAGTTATTGACATAATTATTCATATGACACATATGAAAGAAATTCACTATTCACGG
>CANQHY010000053.1 GCA_947623975.1 uncultured Bacilli bacterium | reverse complement strand
CTTTAAAATTAACAGAATCTTCTCCTTTATTAAGTTATTACAACGATATAGCTAAAGATACAGGTGCTTATTATGGATTATTAATTAGATTTAATAAAGATTTACCAAAAAATGGTACATTTAAAATAGGTGATAGTTCTAAAACACTTGATGCTAATAACATTAAGAGCGCTGTAAATCATGGTGGAGACGGAACTAAAGATTATATACTTTGGGTGAAGAAAGATGATTTAAAAAATAAAGTAATTACCTTTGAATATACACCTGAAGGTAGTACTAAAGTAACTCAAACTATTAATGTTGTTTATGATGAAATGGCAACTGTTTATGAAGATGATGTTACAATCAAAACAGCTGATGCTAATATAGTAGTTTCAACAAAAGATAATAATGGAAATTTAGCATCTTATAAAATAGTTAAAGCTGGTGAAAGATATAAAACAGTATTTTATGCTAAAGGTACTGTAAAAGATAATACAATTAAATTTACATTAGATGGAAATAATAAATTAATAAAAACTGGAAATGATGGAATTATTGATTTAATTACTGTTAAAGATAATTCTGTTAGTATTTATACTGATAAAGATACTACTAATGATCATTTAAGCGTATCTAATCCAGTAGTTGATCCTGAAAATGAAAATACTTATATAGTAACAATAACTACTAAAAAAGATGTTTCAAAAGGAAATGTTGATTTAATTGTTAATTTTGAAGCTGGTCTTACCTTAGGAAATGGTATTGCAAATTACACTGATACAAAAGATGTTATTACAGATTATAAATTAACATTAACTGGTAGCAAGTTTACTCTTGATCCTAAAACAAACATAAAATCTCAAGATGTTGAAATAACTAATTCTCAAACAGATAAAAGTAATAATGAGAAAATTACTATAAAATTTGTGCTTGATGAACAAATTCCAAAATTTGAATTAAAGAGTGTAAGAACTATTAGTGAAACATCTCAAATTGATCCTAAAGTTACTACACTTAATGATTATAGAGCACTTGATACTAACATTAATTTTAATAATAAATTATTAAATGTTGGTGAAATTACTTTAGGAACTGCTGAAGTTGGTCAAAAAGACATTAAATCAGTTGTTGCTATTAAAGCTAATGATGTTTTACAACCATTATCTGCTGCTATCTCTTCAACTAGTATGGGTTCTGCTTATGCAAAAGATGCAAGAGTTTATGCATTAATATTAGACTTTGGTGTTGATCGTTCTCAATTAAGCGTAAATGGCAGTATTACTAATGGCTATGCTATTGGCATTGGTGCTACTGAAGCTACTAAACCTACTGATTTAAGTAAGTATGGAGCTACTGGTACTGAATTTGTAGTAGTTTTAAATGATGTTTCTACAAATCAAGCTGTATCTTCTTATGATATTACATTTGATAATGCTTTAACTGGAACTTCAACAAAAGTCAATATTAAACTTACAGAAGTTGTAAGACTTAAAGATGTTGCAACAGATACTACTCCGACAGTTACTCTTGATGATAAAAATATCAAATATGATTCTAATGCAAAAGAGTTTATAGTTGCTGAAGATTATGGTACTACAGTTAGTACAAAATCAACATATAATTTTACTGCTACAGTGGACGGAAAAGCTAAATCTTATACATGTACATACACTGCTGCTGATACCTTTACTGCAGGTACTAGTGAATGTAAGACAGCTGATCGTTATGATATTGAAACTGTATCTAGTATACCTTATTCTATAAACGCAACAGGTACTGATAAATTTACTCAAGATGCAATTGTTAGTGTAAAAATGACTTCATTTGATACAATACAAGTAACTTTATCTAAAACTGTTGATGCTACAAAAGATATATATTTATTATTAGATTACGGAAAATCACTTGATAAAGTTACATTTGCTTCTACTAATATGCTTTCAGAAGACATTTCTAAATACTTAAATGAATCTCAAAAAACAAATGCAAATAACTATAAAGTATTGAAAGTAAAATATAGTGAAGAAACTACACAAGTAACTTATACTATAACTGCTGGTGAAGAAGCTGATGGTGTTACTCATGTTCTTAATGTTACATTTGTTGTAAATCCTTATGAAAGTGATATTACTATTAATAGTGTTGGTAAAGTTAATCTTGGAGCTGGTAATAGTTTAGTTACAAGTATTAAAGATGATTTAACTTATAACCTTGAAGCTATTCAAAAATTCGAGGTTAATAATGAAACTAATACTATTAAAGTTTTATTAAACAAAGATATAAAAGGATTTAAATCAATAACTCCAGCAGCAGTTTCAGGAGATTTAAAAGCTGGTAAATATATAGCTATTTTAGCTAATTTAAATGCTAAAGTAAAATTAGATGCAACTGCAAATACAGCAATGACAACTAAAGATGCTTCAGATACAGCAGATACAACATTCTATGTAGATACAGACTTTGATCATGTTAAAGCATTTGGTGGTTCTTCTAGTGATACATTAATTTTCATTAATATAGATAGTAAGTACATCCAATCACTTAATGGCTCACCATTAAAAGTTACATTAGATAATGATGATGATGCAAAAGATAATATGTATAATAAAGCTGAAATTACATTTGAATTTGTAACTGAAAAAGAAGACCTTACAGTTAAAAATGTTTCTAAAGTTGATTCATCATCAGTTCCAGCTAATGTAGTTGATGATGCAAATATAACTTCATATAAGAATAACCAAGATAAATTTGGTATAACATTTGATGCTAAAACTAAAACTTTAACAGTAAATAGATTAAAAGAAGGAAATAGTGCTTTAGCATATAAACTTAATGATTATGATAAATCTAAATCTCATAAATGGTTAGCTATTTCTATAGACTTTAGTAATAATGTTACACTTACTGATGATGCTACTGATGCTAAAGCTTATCATTATGATGAGACTAATAAGATATTATGGATTGATTTAACTGCTGATTTTGAATCACAATTAGAATTTACTTCTAAATATGATACTGAGGTTAAATATCCACTTACTATATCTCTTGAATTAGACAAAGTTCTTGAATAATTAAATAAAACCGGTGTAAACCGGTTTTATTTTTATTTAACCTATGTTATAATACTGCAAGGAGGACAAATGAAAAAAGGGTTAATTATATTATCTTTATTAATTCTTTTAACTGGATGTAAAGATAAAACTAAAGAAGAAAAAATAAACTGCTTCTTTCAAAATACTTATGAAGGTTCAGAATTTACTACTAATATTGATGTAAGCATTAAAAATAATATTGTAACTAATGCTACTGCAGTTATGACTTTTAAAGAAGAATCTTTAGCGCAAACTATGTGTAGTGTTTTAAAACAAACTGAAGACTCTGGTAATGATTTAATTTGTGAAGATACTAAAATCACAATTAATAATTATCATAAATCTGTAAGTAGTAAAGATATGACTAAAGAAGAATTTCTTGAATATATGAAAAATCAAGAATATATTTGTGAAGCAAAATAAATAAAAAAGCAATAAATGAGTAATTCAAATATTGTTTTTTTATTTATCATTTTCATAATCAATTATATTTTTAAGTTCACTATCTACTGCATCTAAGAAACTACATAGATTATTAAAAAAATCAAATACATTATCAATGTCTAATTTTAATGTGTTTTTAGAGAAATATATACCTTTATTTTTATCACAAGGATATCTAAATATAGTAGAATCTCCATTTATTTGATGAAGTTCTGATATATAGTTATCTATATTATTAATTTCATTAATATTTTTAGGCATTATCTTAATTAGGTTATCTTTAATATAAGTCCATAATTTTTTTATATTATGTTTATTATTTTTAGCTATATTTAAAGATAGATTTTTATTTATATTTAAATCATCTATTATAATTCTTTTTAAAGCAAGTTCTATACAATTTATATATAAATAACACATTGGTAAAAATAAATTATTATATTTATTTACTAAACTATAAAGATATTTAGCTGTTTCTTCATATGAAGTATAATAAGGTTCAAAGTCAAAATAAAAATATTTATAATTAATAACACTTTTAGTATAATAATAACCTCCATTTATAAGCAATTTAGGCACATATATGGATGTTTTTTCATTAGGTATATAATTATTAGTATAAAGTTCATTTAATAAATAATAAGCTTTATTTACATTATTTTTAAGATCTATTAAAGATAAATCATATCTATTTTTTAAAGGATTAGTTTTGTAATTAATTGGATACCTAAATTGATCAGAACCATTATCAATATTAGAAATATCACTTAAAAAAGCATTTAACCATTTAACATTATCATTATTATTTATATTAGTATTCTGTAATATAAGATTAAAAGCACAATTTACATCATGACTAATATAATTTAATGTAGTATTAATATTAAGTTTTAAAACAATAGCTTTTAATATCAATTCTAAGCTATGACGATACAAATATAACAATGAATAGATCCATAAATCTAGTTTAGCTATATCGTGTTCTGGGGAGGCTTGATTTAGTAAATAATCCATAATAGAATTAGCAGCATCATAAAAATTATTAGCGTATTGATAAAAATTAACTTCTAAATTTTTAGTATTTTTAATGGTGATAATATTTTTTGAATTATTATCAATGAATTTAAAAGACCTATTAAACATAATTTAGACCTCCATATAAATCAATTATAACATAAGGTAGTAATTTATATTAAATTAATTAAATTCTTCTTAAAATAGCTTAATAAAAGATAAAAACTCCATCAATAATAATGGAGCTTTTATTTTAAAGCAAAATTAAAACCGGAATAACCGGTTTTAATTAATTAATCAGTAGCAGCTAACTTATTGTCAATAGTAATTGTAAATTGAGATTCAGTATCTCTTACTTCTTCGAATACAATTTCTTTGCCTGTATAAGTACCGTTTTCTTTTAACCATAGAACATAAGATGTAGAATTTTCAATTGGTTCTAAATAAGCCATATCAGCAGCTAATTTTTTATCTCCATTTGCACTATCAACAAGTTTAACAGCTTTACCAAAATCAATTGTTACAGCAACCCATTTAGCATTTTTAGTTGTTACAGTAACATCATCATAATCAGCAATAGAATATGTTAATAATTCAGTTGTATCTTTTAATTTAGATACTGTTAATACTTTATTAGTAAATGAAGCTTTAACATTAGCTTGATTAAATTTATAACCAGCTTTATTCATTTCATCTTTTACGATACTAGGAACAGAATTTACATCACTAAGACTAACAGTTGGTGTACTTAATTTTTTAGATTCATCAATGATTTCGAATGAAACATCTTTAGAATTGTAATCATTCTCTGGATCATTTGTTGTGAAATTCATTGTAGAACAATATTTATTGTCTTCTTTTGTTTCACATGCATTAGCTGTAAATTCAGATAAATCTAACCATACAAGAGTATATTTACCAGTAGCACCAAATCCAACAGCATCAGCTGTATTTTGATCAGTGTAATTATTTAAATCAACTAAAACAGCAATATATGCTTTTGTAGCTAAATTAGTTTTATGTGCTCCACCAGTAACAGTATTATCTACTAATACTTTAGCTGCTTCAGTAAGAGCACTCTTTTGCATTCCAGCAAATGATTTATTTACATAAATTCTTACAACACCATTTACTACTGATACACGATCAATACCATCTAAGTTATAAGTAATAGGCTCAATTACTTTTTTAGCATCTTCTTTAGATAATGAAGTATTTCCTGATTCATAACCATTAACTTTCTTAGCACTAACAGCTTTAATATCAGAACTATTAGTTAATCTCTTAACATTGATTGTAACAGAATGTTTAATTCCATCTTTAGTAGAAATTTCAATAGTTTTTTCAGTTAATTCATTATCATATTCAAATTCAACTACAGCATAATTTTTAATATTCTCTTTACTTAATCCTTCTGGTAATAAAGATTCTTCAACAGGAATAGTAACTTCAGTACCACTAACTTGTTTACCATCAGCTGAAACATCTTCACCAAAGTCTAAGATTAATTGAACTTTATTATTACCTTCAGATTGATCAAGATCTCTACTAATACTTAAATCAATTGAATCTTTAGTATTAGAATTTACTTTTACAGATGCTTGATTATATTTTTCATTATTTGTTTCTGTATCATCTACAGCAACATAAGCTTTTGTAAGATTTAAACTTGAAGCAAAAGTAAAGTCATAAGTTGTAGATACATCAGAATTAACTTTACAATTAAATGTAGTTTCTTTACCATCTACTGTAGCTCTAAATGAAGTAACATCTTCAGGAACTAAGAAAGAACGATTAGCAGGTACTTCATTAGATTTATAAGTTACTTTATCATCTAATGGAGTAACACTATTTGTTGAAAGTGTTGGAGTACTAGCTTTTGCTTTGAACTCTTCTACCTCAGTTACATGAGCTTTAACTGTTGTTGCAAATCCAGTAATTTTATTAGTTACAGTAAAGTCTGTTGTTGTAATAGCAGCTTCAGCAGTAACTTGTTTATAAGCATCACCATCAGTTAATATAACTACAAATGCAGTATTAGTTTTAGCACCATAATCACTTAAACTCTTAGTGCATTCTGTAGTATCAGTAGAATCACAATTTACACCAATTGCAGTAACACCACTAACAGTTAAGTTTTTACGATCAATACCAAAATCTACAATGATAGCATATGGTTTTTTAGTATTATATTTTGAACCAGAATCAGAATTTGCATCAGCTACAACTTGCATTCTATCTGTAGCTCTTAATTCAACGTTATAATCTGAAGTTAAATCAGGAGTTCTAGTTTCTTCACCTAATTTTTTAGTAACATTTGAACTCAAACGTAAATTATTATTTTTAGTTGTTTGAGTAACTTGGTTTTGATATTTTTCAGCAATAGTAGTATCTACTATATCTTTAGTAGTACCAGCTACATAAACATCTTTTAATTCAAGTTTTTCAATGTTTTCTTTAATAACAAATTTAACTTTTATTGTTTCACTTGAATAATTTTCAGCTGTGAAATCATGACCATTTGATAAATCATCTGCAGATAATTCAAATTGATATCTTGTACCACTAACACCTTCTAATTTTGCATCAGTAGATAATGCAGTATTAAAATCAAGGTCAAGTACAATTTTATCATCAGCTTCTAATTGTGCAGTATTAATATGTTTTATAGAATTAATAGTAACAACATAAAGATTGCTATCATCAGGATCAACTACTGGAGCAGATACAGTTAAATATTCATATTTATTATCTCCGCCAGTATATTTCTTAATTGAACTATCTTTAACAGTAATTCTATCATAAGCTTTATTATGATCTGCAACACTTGTAGCATTAGCTACTTTATTATTACCATTAAATGTGAATTTAATATCTTCAGAAGCTGTAGCTTTTTCACCTTCAGCATAGAAGATAGCTTTTGTTGTTTCACCAAACTTTTGAACAGTATAACCATAAGTTACACCATCTTTTTCAGAAGTAATATCTATTTTATCAGTATCAGCAACAATTGCTCTATTTTCAATTGTAGTAACTTCATAAACAGATTTAGGTCTATTATATGTTACGGTTATTTCTTGAAGTGGTTTAGCACTACTTTTAGCAGCTGAATCTTCATATAAACTAATTTTTGTACTGCTAGCAAATGTAGTCTCATCTATCCAAACGATAAATTCATTATTTGCACCACCATGAGCAGATGCACCACTATAATTAGCTTTGCTTGTGCCATCATAAGTTAAATTAATTGCACCAATATCAAGTACATATTCTTCAGGTAAATCTTTATTAGTTTTTACAAGTAAACCAACATATCTAGCTGCTCCACTTTTACCTGCAAGTTTATTATAATAAGATACTAATGGAGTTTTTTCAGTTAAAGTCAATT
>CANQHY010000052.1 GCA_947623975.1 uncultured Bacilli bacterium | reverse complement strand
CACAATGTTAAATACATATTCTACATCTAAGAGTTTCGAGGACTTTTATACTAAAATTACCAGGGTGGAAAAGCCTTCCGTTTGCTATTACAATGAAGATGACAAAAACAATCTCTCTTTAATGATGTGGTCATTTTGGAAAAGAGCTCTTTTATCACTAAAAGATGAGGAAATAGAAGAACTTATTGATAAAAAACAACTAAGTTTTAATGTTTATGATGTAATCGATAAAATAAGTACCCTTGACAGCATAAAAAGTACAAATGAATTAAAAAACGTTTTATCATTTCCTTTAATTAGTAATTATTTTTCAATAATGTATAAAGATGATAATCACGATTTGACAATATATTCTAATATTGATTTAAAAAAGAAAAATAACTTTGATATTGCACTAACTGTTCGAATTTCAGCCGTTAGCTTGTACAAATTTTTAAAATCATACATAAACGAATGTACAAACAATGAAATTCCTTATTACATAAAATTCAATGAAAAAGGAAAATCTATTATAGTAAATATTTATTCGCAAATAGAAAATTTAAAAAAGAATATATCTATCTTAAATACACTAAAAAAGGAAAATTATACTTTCTTTGAAGAGAATAATCATAATGTTTTAGTAGGAAATATAAATAATTGGATAACCATTAACCAAAATCAAGGCTTTAATAACAATCAATATTTAAGAAATCGTAGTCAAATATTATTCAAGTCCTTTGACAGTATTATCTATAATTATGTTACAAGCCATCTAAATACTCTAGTTTCCTACAAAGATGGTAGAATGAATTTAGAGTCATATATTGCTAATTACGTAATGGAAAAAATAACAGCAGAACTTTTAACTAACAATATAAAAAATGATAAAGAATATTTCTCTTTAGTAAATAGTAGTGATTTCATTAAATTTAAGGATTATGTAAAAAGTAAATTATTATTTGCCATGAAAGAAATTTTAGATAAAAAATTGTATCTTAAAGATGGAAATGAAAAAATACAATTTAAATTAAATGAAAATAAAAGTATTGATATTGAGATTAATACCTTTATGACTGCTATTAGGACTTTGATTTTAACTCTAATGTACAAAGATAGCTATATAGAAAGATCTATTAAAGTAAGAATAAAAAATGAATGCCAATTTTATAAAGTTGATCCACTAAAATTTTCTTTAGATATTTCTTTTTCTAATAAATTATTATTTGATATTAATAAATATCGAACTTATGAAAAAGAACTTGGTATTATAAATAGCGAAATAGCTAAGTTTGATAATTTAGAAAAGCTCATGAATAGTAATAATGATGAAAATCGCAATAAAATAAGAGATAGTATGATTGATTTATTGGAATTATCTTAATAACTGCTACTACGTTTGTAGTAGTTTTTTTTTACCAAAATTTACAATTTTATTTAATTTTATTTTGAAAGTTGTTATAATAACTTTTAGCAGGTGGTAGTATGAAACGTAGTGAAGTAGATAAAAGTAAATTGAGTCCAATGATGCTTAAATATTTGGAGATAAAAGAGAAATATAATGATACAATTATTTTTTATCGTTTAGGTGACTTTTATGAAATGTTTTTTGAAGATGCTATTCTGTGTTCTAGAGAATTGGAACTTACTTTAACTGGAAGAAATGCAGGTCTTGATGAGCGAGTTCCAATGTGTGGAATTCCCCATCATGCTTATTTATCATATCTTGAAAAACTGATAGATAAGGGTTATAAAGTAGCAATTTGCGAACAATTGACAGATCCTAAAGAAACAAAGGGAATGGTTGAAAGAGATGTTATTCAAGTTGTAACTAAAGGAACAATAATCGATAATACCTTAAGTGAAAAAGACTATAACTATGTAGGTAATATATATGATTTTGATTATTGTTATGGTGTGAGTTATGCCGATATTACTACTGGCTACTTTTACGTTTTATTAGTAGAACACGATAAAGAAAAAGTAATCAAAGAAATAAATAATAGGAATATAAAAGAAATTATTGTAAACAATAAAATTGATAGAGAAATAACCTCTATTCTTAAAGATAATTATCACATATTAGTAACAGTATCTGATGATATCTATGAAGGTAGTGACTACCTTTACATAAGTTCTGATTTACAAGATATAAGAATGACTACTACGATAAAACATTTATTAAAATACATCCTTGATACTAAAAAGGGAGATATGTCTCATTTACAAAAAGCGGAAATAGTAGAAAGAGAGAAATATTTACTTTTTGATAGCCATACTAAAAGAAATCTAGAACTTGTTGAAACACTAAGACAAAAAGAAAGAACGTACTCTCTTCTTTGGTTGATGGATAAGACAAAAACCGCTATGGGAAGTAGATTTTTAAAATATAGTATTGAAAATCCTCTTACTAATAGTAGTGAAATAAATAAAAGATACGATATTGTTGAAACGCTTCTTAACGAGTTTATTTTAAAAAATGATTTACAAAACTTATTAGACGAAGTCTATGATTTAGAACGATTATCAGGAAGAATAAGTTATGGTAACTTAAACGCTAGAGACTTATTACAACTAAAAAAATCATTAAAAGTTCTTCCAGAAATAAAGAAAATATTAGAAAGTATTAATTTCTATCAGAGTATAGATACATTCCCCGATTTATATGAACTATTAGACTCTTCAATCGTCGAAGATGCCCCTTTATCGGTAAAAGAAGGAGGAATCATCAAAGACGGTTATAATAGTGAACTAGATGAATTAAGAGGTATTAGGAGCGGTTCAAAAGACTTTATTTTAAAGATAGAACAAGAAGAAAAAGAAAGAACGGGAATTAAGAATTTAAAACTGGGTTATAATAAAGTATTTGGTTACTATATAGAGGTTAGTAAGGGATCTATTCCTTTAATTAAAGATGAATTTAATTATGAAAGAAAGCAGACACTTGCTAATTGTGAAAGATTTATAACGCCTCTTTTGAAAGAGAAAGAAAACATTATATTGGGGGCTGAAGAGAAAATAATAAATCTTGAATATAGTCTTTTTATGGATATTAGGGATAGAGTAAAAACATATATTAGTAGTATTCAAAAAACATCTAAAGTAATAGCACTTATCGATATGTTAGCCTCTTTTGCAACAGTTAGTGAAGAAAATAATTATACAAGACCACATATTTCACAAAAAAAAGTAATCGATATAAAAGAGGCAAGACATCCTGTTGTAGAAAAAGTGATAAAAGAAGAATTTGTTCCTAATGATATAGTTATGAATGAAGATGTCGATGTTCTTCTTATTACTGGACCTAATATGGCTGGAAAATCAACTTATATGCGAACACTTGCTATAATAATAATAATGGCACAAATGGGATCTTTTGTTCCTGCTAAAAGTTGTACTATTTCTATTTTTGATAAGATTTTTACAAGAATAGGAGCAAGTGATGATTTAGTTAGTGGTGATTCTACTTTCATGGTTGAAATGAGAGAAGCTAATAATGCGATTAGTGAAGCTACACCCAATAGTTTGATTTTGTTTGATGAATTAGGAAGAGGTACGGCAACTTACGATGGGATGAGCCTTGCTCAATCAATTTTAGAGTATATTCATAATAAGATTAAAGCTAAAACACTTTTTTCAACTCATTATCATGAATTAACGGCGTTAGCTATGAATTTACCCAAATTAAAAAATGTTCATGTAAGTGCAATTGAAGAAGAAGGGAAAATTACTTTCTTACATAAAGTAAAACCGGGATCAGTAGATAAAAGCTATGGCATTCATGTAGCATCTTTAGCTCATTTACCAAAAGAGGTTATAAATAGAGCTAACGAAATATTAGAAATGTATGAGACTAAAACTAAAAAGAAAAGTACATTTAAACAGATAGAATTAGATTTAGAAGAAGAAAAAGAAGAAAATAGCACTGATTTAATTATAGATAAACTTACAAAGATTAATCCCCTTGAGATAACTCCAATTGATGCGATTAATATATTGTATGAATTAAAACAAGATTTAAATAAAAGATAGAATTTGACTAATAAAAAATGTATTTGTATAATAGAATTATGATAGGAGTAGAGGTATGAATATAATAGATGTTTTAATTATTTTATTTGTTTTGCTAATAGGGGTAACAGGATTTCACAATGGTTTTATAAAAACGGTAGTATCAGCAGTAGGTATTGTATTAGTGTTTACTTTATCGTTTGCCCTTAAAAACCCTATTGCTGAGTGGTTGAGTCTTAATCTTCCGTTCTTTAATTTCTGGGGAGATTTTAAAGATGTTACTATCGTCAATGTAGTAATATATCAACTAATAGCGTTCATCATTGTATTTGCTTTGTTAATGTTAGTATATCAGATTGTTGTAAGAATCTCGGGCTTTATCGAAAAAATTCTTAAATATACAGTAGTACTTGGAATACCTTCGAAAATATTGGGATTCATAACAGGCTTAATCGAAGGAGAGATAATTGCTACAGTAGCATTAATCTTTTTATCCTTACCAGTCTTTGGACTTGATTTAATTCATGAATCGAAACTAAAAAAATATATGTTAGAATCAACTCCATTAATTGGTAATATGGTAGGTGATACATCCCAAGCAATAAATGAAATAATGGATTTAAGAGATGAATTTAGTAGCAATTCTATGAAAGATGAATTTAATAGAGATTCGTTAGATATAATGCTTAAGTATGGTGTTATTAAAATAGATTATGCTGAAAAATTAATAAACTCTGGTAAATTAAAAATAGATGGTGCAGAAGAAATATTAAATAAATATAGATAGGAGATTAAAATGATAACTTATTTAAAAAAAGAAAATTTTGACGATTTAATTAACGATAAAAAAGTTATAGTAGATTTTTATGCTGATTGGTGTGGACCTTGTAATATGTTGGCAGAACAGATAGAAGAGTTGGATTCGGAAGATGCTAATTTGAATATCGTTAAAATAAATGTTGACGAACATCCACTTTTAGCTCAAAAATATGGAGTTATGTCTATTCCACATTTACTTTTATATAACAATAATAAAGTAGAAAAAACTCATATTGGTTTTATGAATAAGGACGAAATAGAAGAGTGGATAAAATAAAAAGAGCAGGAGCTCTTTTTATTTTATAGAAATATTTATTTATACATTATTAACCCATATATATCTATCTTTATATTGTGTCATAAAAGTATAATCGTTAATTTCTCTTTGTATTCTTCCAATAACAATTCCTGGTTTTACAGACTGCTTTTTAGCAAATTCTTTAATGGTAGAAATATCATATTTTCCATTTTCTATGAATTTTTTATAATCTTCATCATTTATCAGTTCATTTCTAGCAAAATCATCAGCTCTTTTTTCAACCTTGCTTTCTACAAAATAGTAGTCTATATATTGATCACTAAAATCATCATTTATTAGATGGCCAATTTCATGAAATAATGTAAACCAAAAAATATCAGAGAAGGATTGACGAATTGTCATACAAAGCAAAATCTTATCTTTTCTTTTTTGAATATATCCTTGAACAGGAGCTCCAGCAAAGTTATGTACAACATCGAAAACTATTCCACAGTCTAAAAAAATCCTTTTTAGTTCTGAAATCATATCATTTGCTTCAAGAAACATAGTTTTTTTAATTTCTAAGCATTTTTCTTTTAACAGCTGCTTATTAAACTCATTTTTAACGTTTATTTTTTCGGTTAAATATTCACATATTCTTTTCCATGCATATAAGACATTAATATTAACTTTTATTTTTTTAGATCCCCTAAATGATACTTGTTGAAGAGGTAGATTGGGTATAGACAACAAATTATTAATCTTTAAAAATTTCCTCATATTTAAAAGAGTTAACGATTTATTTAATCCAGCTTCTATTATTTTATTAGATTCACAATATTTAACAACATCTTTTAATTCATTCAATATTTCGAATTCTTCAGCTTTTATATTATTGATTTTTTCTAATTCTAATATTTCTTTATCATAATTACCTTGCAAATTAATCCAAAATTCTGTTGGAATTCCAAAAACATATTCTAATGAATTTGCAAATTTAGAAGATATATTTTTTTTACCACTTATTATTTCACTAACATGTTTAGCAGAATAACCTGTTCGAATAGCTAATTCTTCTTGAGTCATTCTATTTTCTTCTAATAATTCTTTAATTGTTTCTCCAGGGTGTATTATCAAATCAAGGGATAATCCATTCTTTTTTTCCATCATGATATTCCACCACTCCTTTTATATTTACCCTTTTACATTCTTTTAAACTATTATCGTCTAGTTTCTCTGATAATGGTTCTACTATTAATCTGTAATTCTTATTTAAATGTATTCCAAATAAGTTATTTAAATTACCCGAAAGCGGGTGAGGTTTACCTATACCATAATCTAAATATTCTTTAAAATTTGATGAAGCTTTCATTTCATTAAATCTTTGCTTTATCATTCTTGCTAGATCTAATCCCACTTTTTTAATTAATTTATCAGCGTTTTCAACAGTTTTTCTAACCTTAGAATCTTGTATTTCTAGTTGCAAATAACTACCCCTCTTTTTTAAAATTACCTAAAAGGTAATAATAATTTACCATTTTTGTAAAATAATTACAATACTAATTTTTAATATATTTTAATTTCTTTTTCTTCGAGTATATCGTAGGTTAAAGAAATTCTTTCTTTAGTAGCTTTATCACATTCAATAAAATATGTTACTAAATTGTCGTATTCTTTGGTGTATGTACCATTAATTAGACGTTCTAAATCTTTTTGACTAGAGTAGGGAACTTTTATTAAGATTTTGTAGCCATCGATAATGGGTACGATTTTTTCTTTGTTGGAATTTATTACATCTATAACAGCTTTTCGATAAGCTCTTACTAATCCTCCAGCACCAAGTTTAATACCACCAAAATATCTAGTAACAATACATATCACATAGTTTAATTCAAATTTATCTAATACGTCCATTATGACGATACCAGCAGTGCCACCTGGTTCTTTATCGTCACTTGATTTTTTTATATCATCTATTATATAAGCGTAACAGTAATGACTAGCATCTTTATATTTAGTTTTGATTTTATCGATTTCTAGCATAGCTTCTTCTTTATTTTTAACATTAATTATGGAAGCAATAAAGACAGATTTGTTAATTGTTAAAGTATTTTCAATGGAATTTTTAACAGTTTTCATTTGAATCACCAAGGTAATTATATAGGTAAATAATGTAGAAAAATAGACCTTGAATAAATTGGTTAATCATGTTAATATTTAGGTATAAGAAAACTAAAGGGAGTTGATTTCTTATGAGAAGAATTAATACAAACAAATATTCGACCGGGGGGGGGGCTCTCATAAAAGAGTAAGACTCTCTATAAAAGAAAGAGTAAAAAGGATGCTAGATAATAGAACTGGTGTCTTTTTGGCGTCTATGTTTATAGCAGTTTGTTTTGTAAGTATGGGCTATGGATCACTAGCTAGTAACTTACTTATAAGTGGTGAAGCTAATATAAGAGTAAAGAAAGATGTAAGAATAACGGATGTTACTTTGGGTAACAGTAGTACTGGCTATGAAACGTATGAGCCGGAGTTTTATATCGAGGGAATAAGAGTGTATACAACATTACCGGAATTAACATCGAAAGTTATATATCAAATAACAGTTCAAAATAGAACAGATATTGATCATTATATAGAAAGTATTGAAGAGTTACAAAACACTAATACCGATATGAAATATGAGATAAAAGGAATAGAGGTAGGAAATCCTACTGATATAATAAGAGCAGAAGAAAATAAATCATTTACGATCGAAATATCATATAAAGACGATTTACAAAAGCTACCTGATAATACATCGGGAATGTTTGAGATAAAATTTAACTTTAAAGTAGCTGATGCAGATCCACCGGTAGTAACATTTAGTCCGGAGGCAGGATGTTACGGAGAATACACGACAGTGACGATAAGAGCAATAGATGAGAATTTTGATTACATGGAAATAGAGGTAAGAAATAGTAGTGGTGTAGTAACAGCAAAATCAAATTCAAAAGTAATAGGAGGA
>CANQHY010000051.1 GCA_947623975.1 uncultured Bacilli bacterium | reverse complement strand
CTTTTGGGATATCAATAAAATTACTTAATAGTAGTGCCAAGTAATCTTTACAATTAGTCATTACTCTTTTAAAAGCCTTATCATATGTTGCTGGTATTACTTTCCCTTCTTCTTCTAATTTCTTTAATAATTTAATTGGCTTGCTTAAATCCATCATAACCCTCCTCTCACCCTGAATTATTCAAGCTTAATTAAATTATTATCTCTATCTTTTCTTTTTCCTAAAAATTAGTTAAATTTTTTGCAATATTTTAAATTAACCAAATTTGAAATTTTTTCCAAAATACATTTTTCTTTTAAATCTTATAAAAAATGCTCCTTAATTTAAAAAACCCCATCTGACTTAGTAAAAAGTCTTCAATATAAAAAGAAAGTATTCACTTTCTTACTATAAATATCATTCTATCTTTACCTGATAAATCTTTCTTCGTTATTATTTCAATATTTTTCAAATATTTGTTTGCGATGTTTAATACAGCTTCTCTTTGAGTACATCCTATTTCAAATGATATTATAAATTTATCATGTAAATAATATTTTATATCTTTTAAAATTCTTTCATAAAAATCTAAACCACATGGGCCTCCATAAAGTGCAAGAGGAGGTTCGTTTTTACTGACGATATCGTCTATTTTTTCATCATCCCCTATATATGGAGGGTTACTTATTATGACATCGAATTTATTGTCAATATTTTGAAATAAATCACTTTCTATAATTTTTGTTTCTAATCCTAATTTTTTACTATTTAAGCTTGCTATTTCTAAAGCATTTTTACTTATATCCGACATAGTAACATTTACATGCGGTAATTTTTTTTTAATAACAAGCCCGATTGCTCCACTACCACAGCATAAATCAAGTATATTCAAATTTTTGCTATCAGGAAACACTTTTTCTATTAATAATATAGTATTTTCCACTAATTCCTCTGTTTCGAACCTAGGTATAAGAACATTTTCATTAACCGTCAATTCTAAGCCATAAAAATTAGTTGTCCCTAAAATATATTGTAGCGGTTTATTGTTAATTCTAGCTTCTATTAATTTTTTATATTTTTCTATTTTTTCATCTTCAATAACGTTATCTAAAATATTAATTAAATACAGTGGATCGCACTCTAAAACATTAGCAAGAAGCATCTTTGCTTCCATGGAATGTAAATACTTTTTACCATGTACAATTAATTCTTCGACAGTCATACTATTCGCCTGCAAGTTTTCTTCTTTGATCTTCAGTAATCAAAGCTTCTACTATTGGTTCCAATTCACCTTCCATTACTCTATCAAGTTGCATTAAAGTAAAACCTATTCTATGATCAGTTACTCTGTTTTGCGGATAATTATAAGTTCTTATCTTCTCTGATCTATCACCAGTACCAATTTTACTTCTTCTCTCAGCACCCTCTTTTTCTTCTTTCTCTCTTTGTTTTAAATCATATAATCTTGATCTAAGTGTATTAAGAGCCATTTCTTTATTTTGGATTTGACTACGTCCTACTTGACAATAAACAATTATTCCTGTTGGAATATGAGTAGCCCTTACAGCAGAATCAGTAGTATTTACTCCTTGTCCGCCACAACCACTAGATCGTGTTATATCAATCCTAACTTCAGACATATCAAGTTCAAAATCTAACTCCTCGGCTTCTGGCATAACGAGTACCGTAGCAGTAGATGTATGAACTCTTCCTTGAGTTTCTGTGACAGGTACTCTTTGTACGCGGTGAGCTCCACTTTCATATTTCATCTTTGAATAAACATTTTTTCCCTTAATCATAAAACTAACAAGAGAAAATCCTCCACCGTCTGAATATTCTTCAGTTATAGGTTCTACCTTCCAACCCTGTCCCTCTGCATACTTTAAATACATTCTGTAAAGATCACCTGCAAAGATATTTCCTTCGTCTCCTCCAGCAGCTCCTCTTATCTCTACAATAACATTTTTCCCATCGTTAGGGTCCTTTGGTATTAAAAGAATTTCTAATTCTCTATTTAATTTTTCTTTTTCTTTTTCTAATTTTTCAAGTTCTTCTTTTGCAAAATCTCCCATTTCTGGATCTTTAGCCATTTCTTTAGCAGCTTCTATATCTTCATCCGTCTTTTTATATTTATCGTAGCAATTAACGATTTCCTCAAGTTCAGAAGCTTCTTTAGATAATTCTCTTGTCTTTTTTATATCCTTTAATGTTTCAGGATTTAACAACTCCTTATTAAGTTCTTCGTATCGTTCTTTTATAATATTCAATCTTTCTATCATAGTATCATCCTCGCATTTTCATTATAACACATAAGTCTTTTTTTTAAAAAAAGAGACTAAAATTATTCTTCTAATTCTAGTTCTTCTTCATCTAATACAACTAAATCTTTTAAATCGTCATCACTATCATCAAAATCATCATCATCAGATGAACTGTTTTCAAAATCTTCCTCTTCTTCCTCTTCTTGTTCTTTTATTTCCAAATCTTCTTCCTCTTCTTCATCATCTTGCTCAGTATTTAATATAACTTTATCTGATGTATGTCTATTTCTTAAATCCCATTTTCCATCTTCTAAAAGTAAAAATCTTTTATCAGTAGTAAGTGTTGTATAATAGTCGCCAATTTTCTTTTCATAAACTGATGCTGGTAATTCTAGTAAACTAGTTATTTTTTTAAACAAATCGGCTGTATTCATTGCACCCTTTTCTTCCAATAACATATTAGTTATATCTTTATATGATAACAATTCTAAATCTTCTTTTTTTAAACTTTCTATACTCATAAAATCCTCCTAAAAGAATATTTTGTATTTTTGATTTTATAGGGCAAAAATGCTCAATAACTTTTATATCATTATTTATATTTAAAATCAATATATTTATTACATTTTTTCAGGGCATTTAATTCCCATTAAATCAAGCAATAACATATTAGTATTATATACAACCTGAGATAATAAAAGCCAAGACTCTTTTAGTTCTTCATCTTCTTCTTTTAAAATTTTATTTTCAGCATAAAATTTATTATAACTACTTGTAAGTTTATAAATGTATTCCGCTATTTCGTTTAATGATTTAGATTCATAGGCTCTATTTATTACAGAAGGCATATTTAACAAGTTTAGTATTACATCTTTTTCAGTTTTGCTATTTATTTTAGTAAATTTTTTATATTCAATGTTTTCTTCTTTAGCTTTATTTAAAAGTGATTTTATTCTTATTGTTGAGTAAAGTAAATATGGACCTGTTTTTCCATCTAAATCGACAAATTTAGATAAATCAAAAATGTAATCTGTCTCTCTATATGGTAATAGATCAGCATATTTTAAAGCCGCTATTGCTATTTGTTCTGAAACCTTGTCTTTATCTTTCTCTTCTACTATATTATCGTTAATTCGCTTATAACATTCATCTTTTATTAAATCAATTAATTCTTCTAATGTCATAAGGCCACCATTTCTAGTCTTAAATGGTTTGCCATCGTTACCGTTCATAGTACCAAAACCAAAAAATCCGAGATTTACGTTTTTAGCTATTCCTGATTTTTTTGCTGCTCTAAATACTTGATCAAAATGCAACTCTTGTCGCAAATCTGTTGTATACCATATTTCATCTGGATTAAATCTTTTAATTCGTGAATATATTGTTGCTAAGTCAGTAGTAGCATATAAATATGCACCATTACTTTTTTCTAAGATTATAGGAGGCATTTCTTTTTCATCAGCATCTTCTTTTACATCCATTACTTTAGCCCCTTCACTTACATATAATAATTTTTTCTTTTCTAAATAGTCTAATAGTTCAGGAATGTATTGAAAACTATCGCGTTCTCCTTCCCAAAGATCAAAATTGGCATTTATTCTTTCGTATGTTTCTTTGATGTCTTTTATTGATAATTCTGTAATTTTATCCCAAAGTTTACTATATCCTATGTGTCCTTTTTGAATTTGGTAAGTAATTTCTCTTGCTTTTTCTAACAATTCTTCATTTTCTTTAGTTTTATTAGATCCATTTGGATAAATTTTCTTTAAATCTTCTTTAGTAATAGGAAGAAGGAAATCTTTTCCATCATAATCTTTTTTAAAACATTCAAGATCTGGAAACATATTTTCCATTTCCATAACTACTATTCCCGCTTGAAGTCCAGAATCCCCAAAATGTACATCGGAGATAGTATCATGTCCTACTAACTTCGCAAGACGATTTAATGCTTCACCAATATTAGCACTACGCAAATGACCTACATGTAAAGCTTTTGCAACATTTGCACCACCATAATCTATTACTATTTTTTTCTTTTCTTTTTTATCGATATTATTTTCTATATCATCTTTTAACAAATTTACAAAATTTATTAAAAATTTATCACTTAAACTTATATTAATAAATCCAGCTCCCGCGATATTTACATTACAGAAGGAATCATCTTTTTCTATATAACTTACGATATCTTTGGCTATTTCATTAGGATTTTTATGGTACTCTTTAGCGAATTTCATCGCTTCATTTATCTGATACTCTCCAAGATCTGGTCTATTAGAAACACAAAGACAAACATCAGCATCATAACCACTACTTTTAACAATATTAGATAATTTTTCTTCTAGCCTTTTAAATTCACTCATAACATCCTCCTAAAATCTCTATTAAAAAGATAAACTCATCTTCACCAATTTTATATATAACTTTAATTAACTCGTCACTACTATATAACTCAATTAATGTAATGTCAAATACTAAGTTGTTTTCGCCAAAAATAATTGTCATTTTTTGCTTTTTAAAATCAAAAATTATTTTTTTATCTTCATCTTTTTTTATAAATCTATTTATCTTTTTATCGTAAATAATAGAAAATTCTTTGTTATTATACTCTATTATGTCCTTATTTAAATTGGCAATTCCGTTATAAATACAATTATTTATTTTAATATTTACTTTTCTTTTTTCCATAAAAGGCACCCACAAAATTTATAACACGAATTATAGCATATTTATTTTTATTTTAGTACATATTTTTTGATATTTTCTTCATACTAATTTTAGACTGGAGAATCATTATGAAGATATTTAAAAAAGCTCTTAAATTTTTATTTTTTATTTTCTTAATTATTTTTATTTTAGGTTTTTCTTTCTACGGTTATTCAAGAATATCTGTAAAACTAGAAATTAAGAATGCTAATAATATTTCTTTATATGATAGTAATGGTAACTTGTTTTTCATAGGTAATGGTTCTAATCAATGGATTTCTTTAGAAGATATTTCAAAAGATCTGGTAAATGCCACTATCTCTACAGAAGATAAAAATTTTTATAGTCATTTTGGTTTTGATATTCCAAGGATTATTAAGGCCAGTTGGATAAATATCAAAAATGGGAAAACCGTTCAAGGTGCATCAACTATTTCGCAACAATATGTTAAAAATTTATTTCTTGATTTTGACAAGACATGGAAAAGAAAATGGAACGAAATGTGGCTTACTTTGAATATGGAAGTCCATTATTCTAAAGACGAAATCTTAGAAGGTTATTTGAATACAATTAATTATGGCCATGGAATGTATGGTATAGAAAATGCAAGTCAATTTTATTTCAATAAAAGTGCCTCAGATTTAACACTAGCTGAAGCTTCACTTTTAGTAGGCATTCCTAAATCACCTTCTAATTATTCACCAATTGTAAATTTTGATGTTGCTAAACAAAGGCAAAAAATGGTTCTTTCAGGAATGGTTAAAAATGGTTATATTACCGAAGAGGAAATGAATGAAGCCTATGAAGAAGAACTTTTAATAGTAGGGAAAAAAAGTAGTATTAATCTTTCTACTTTAATGTATTATCAGGATGCTGTTATTAGTGAACTTGAAAGCATAGGATACATACCAACGTCTTTTCTAGAAACAGGCGGATTAAAAATTTATACGACACTTGATTTAAATGCACAGACAATTCTCGAAGAAAAGGTAACTAAAAATCTTGCTACTAATGAAAAAATACAAGTAAACGCCATTATGATGAATCCCAATAATGGTGCAATCATTGCTCTAGTTGGAGGAAGAGACTATGCCAAGTCACAATTTAATAGAGCAACATCATCTAAAAGACAGATAGGATCAGTTATGAAGCCAATATTGTACTATGCAGCACTAGAAAATGGTTTTACTGCTTCTACTTGTTTCACGAGCGAAGAGACAACTTTTACATTTGCTAATAACAAGACTTATTCACCGACTAATGCTAACGAAGTATATGGTTATAAACCAATTTCTATGGCAGCTGCTATTGCCTACTCCGAAAATATTTATGCAGTAAAAACCCACATGTTTTTGGGTGAAGAATACTTAGTAAATATGGCCAAAAGATTGGGAATTACCTCGACAATGCAAGAAGTTCCTTCACTTGCTCTTGGAACTAGTGAAATGAATATAATGGAATTAACTGCAGCGTATTCAGCTTTTGCAAATGAAGGTTATAAAGTAAAACCCCACTTAATTACAAAAGTAGAAGACTATAATGGAAACGTTTTATACGAAGTTGATGACGTAAAAGAGTCGATTCTTAATCCTAGTTTAGTTTATATTTTAAATAATTTACTAACGTCTACTTATGACGCAACATTTATCGACTATAATTATCCAACAATGTTAGGTATTGCTAGTAAATTAAGTAGAAAATATGCCATAAAATCAGGTACTACTATAACTGATTCTTGGATTGTCGGTTATAATCCTGACGTTATTACATCTATTTGGGTAGGGTATGATGATAATTCTGATGTTGTCGTTTCAGATTATATGTATACAAAAAATATTTGGGCCGATACCATGGAAGCATATCTAAAAGGAAAAGATAGTTCTTGGTATCAAATGCCAAGCAACGTTGTTGGCGTAATGGTAGATCCTATCAGTGGTCTTCCTGTTGATAATTCATCTAAAAAGAAAAAGGTTCTATACTACCTAAAAGGTACAGAACCAAATAATAATCAAATGGTATTTGATGAACAAAATGATTAACTATATTATTATCTCTACTTCATCACCAGTTTTAGCAAGACTTGCATTACCATCATCAGTATCTAAATGTAATTCGAGAACAAAATTAGGGCTTTCATTTATATAAACGTCTTCTAAGATTGTTTTCTTTTCAGAATTTATTTTAACTTTTACTTTTTCCACACTAACTAAACCATATTTTTCTCTTTCTTCCTTATTTATATGGATGTGTCTAGTTGGAATAATACAACATTTTTTGGTTATTTCACCATTTGGACCAACTATTGTAATTTCTGCAGATTCTTCTAAATCACCAGAACTTCTAACTGGTGGATTAATTCCTAAAGTAAAGCTATCGGTCTTTGATATTTCAACCTGCGTATAAGGTCGAAATGGTCCCAAAACTCTTACATTGCTAATAATATTTTTAGCCGTCTTTAAGGCTACTTTTTGTTTTGATGCAAATTGACCAGGTTGAACTAAGTCTCTTTCTTTTTCAAGTGCTACATCTCCAAATAAAATTTTATAATCATCCATAGATAAATGAACATGTCTATTCGATACTCCCAATTTTACTTTCATTTTATATCCTCCTAGCGGAAATTATAACACCGTTTTATAATGTTGTAAATCTAGGTAAGAAACAACTTTTTAGTGTCAAATTAAAATATTGTCAATGTATAAAAATATTGATTATACTTACTCTTTATGCTAAAATTTCTATATACAATAAAGATGTCTGTAAATTTTTAAAGGAGTGAAAAAATGAAGAGGATTGATATTTCTGAGACAATTGACGAGCTTTTAGATTATTTAGAATTATATAGAGATATTATCAATAGAGGCATGGTTAATCAAACTTACATAAAACAAATAAACGAATTAATTACCGAAATTGACAATCTTGAAAATCTTTCTCAAAATGGTAATATTTCATTGTACGATTTTAAGTCTTTAAATAAAAAAGTTGGTGCTGTATTTCACCCTGACAGATGTAACATAAATTTCGAACAATTAGGATATTCACCTGATATGTATGCCCGAGTTAATGGCATTGTTGATGACTTAGATAAATTACAAAAATCAGGAGCTTTCTCATCTTTTAAATCAACAGTTAATAAAACCCAATCAACAGGAAATAATACGCAAGGGAAAGAAAAAAACGCACCACCACCTAAAGGTAGTAAAGGTCATG
>CANQHY010000050.1 GCA_947623975.1 uncultured Bacilli bacterium | reverse complement strand
TTGGAAGATATGTCTCAGAATTTAGATTTCTTGTTGTTTTATGATGAAGAGGAAGAGAAAGAAAGAATAAATAAGTGCAAGATAGAAGATGCTAAGAATGCTGGACTCGAAGAAGGTAAATTGCAGATAGCTAAAGAGATGTTAAAGAAAAAGATTGATATAAATACTATTTCCGAGTGTACAGGATTAACTATTGAAGAGTTAGAAAATTTAGAAAAATAGAAAAAGTACAATATTCAGGAAAGAAAAAGAAATATTTAAAATATTCAATTTTTTCTTCTTTTTTCTTTTTTAGTAAAAAGATTGAAAATTATAAATATAGAAAGTATTATTACTAAATATATATTGGATAACATATCTATTTTAAGTAATAAAATAAAGATAATTACATCTATAATAATGTATATTTTCTCTTCTAAATTAAATATAGAATTTGCAATGGTTGCCGAATAATTAATAGCAAAAGCAGTAGTAATTAGATTTTCTATGAAAATAGTCACAATTAGAAGCTCTTCGAGACGTTCAAAAAAATTAAAAATATTTATCATCTTTAAAATTTCTATTTCAGGGTAACTTATTATAGAAAAGTATTTTTCACCTAATATTGATATAATAAAAAGAATTTTTAAAATAAAATAAATAAAAAATATTAAATAAAAAATATTCATTTTTTTCTTACAGTCTCTAAAGTTATTTAACTCACCTTTAGGTATAATTAATATCATAAAAAGTGGACTTAAAGTTAATATTAAAGTTTCAAAAAAATTTAATTCATCTAAATTTATTGTCATTGGCAATAAATTTATTGTATCGACATTAAAAAGGTTAAATACCAAGTCTATCATAATTATTATTACATAGAAGAAAAACATTAAATTAGTAGCTATAGATATTGATTTTAATCCTTTTAAAGCAAGAATAGTAGTTAATAATAGAAAAACAAGAGCTGTTAGTTTTTGACTTGTGTTAGGTAAGATTATATCTTTTATAATAACAGATAAATTAAATATTGAATATAAAGAAATACTTAGAGAGCTTATTATAAAAACTATCTTAAATATAATAGTTATTATTTTATTGTTGGAAATATTATTTAAGAAATCATATTTCCACTGCCTAAATAGCAAATTTAAAAGAGGCATTCCTAGTAAGAGTGCTATTAATATTGATATAGTTATATCTATAGCGTTTTTATTAGAAAAACTTTTTATTAGAATAGATGATGTAAAACTATTTAAAAGAAAAAATAACAAAATGCCTATTTCTAATGATGTATACTTTTCTTTATTCAAAAATATTACCTCCTATACTTTCTTGATAATTTACTTTTATATTTATTTGATAGTCGATATTATAATTATTCTCTTTTTTGTATTTATACATTAAATATCTAAAATAATTATCGTTATTATTTTTTATAAAATTTTCTATAATTTGTTTTAAGTAATCTTCAACTATTTTACTTTCTTTTTTATTATTTCCTTCGTATTTACAATTTAAATTTATATTAACTTTATTGTCATTTACTTTATTAATAGTATTACATTCTTCTAATTTATAAATTTTATTGTCAATCATTATGGTAAAATTTTTTTCTAGATTTTTAATTATGTTAAGTGCTATTGATTCTCCTTTTGTTAAAACTTTATTGTCATCGTATATTACTTTATAACCTTTTACTGTTATTTCTTTATCTATTTCTAAATAGGGAATATAACTTACTTTGTAATTTAAAATATCTTTGATTATATCGGTTAATGTTATTTTTTTGGCCACCAAATTAGTAGAAATAGATAAATCAAGCATGCTATTTATATCATTTGTATCACTATTTAAAATAGCATCATCTATTTTATTAACTATTACAGTATTAAAGGAATTCCTAGATGTTTCTTCATTTGTAAAAAAATTAATAATTTCGTTATAATTATCTATATTTAAATTATTACTTAATACTAATAAATCCATGTGCGTAAGATATATTCTTTTTGTAAGTTTATTGTTTAATCTTTCAAAGCAATTTGCTAGGCTAGGACATTCTTCTTTATATAAATTTTCTTCATTTTTACTATTGCTAGATAAAACTTTAACATAACTTATATAATTGTTACCATCGTAATCGATAGCTACTAGAGATATCACAGCAATATTACTTATATCATTATAATTACTACAACCACATATTAAAAACATCATAACTATTAGCATTAATTTTTTCATATCGTTCTCCTATCTATTTTTCTTTTTAGCAAGAAGAGGATTTCTTTTCTTTTCTTTTTTTTCTACTTTAATAAGTGAATCTAAAATATCTTCTTTTACAAAAGGCACAAAAGGATAAGTATAAGGATATCCAAAAGAGGTTATACTAGACAGATTTATTATTAAAAGACCAAACCCGATAAACAGTCCATATATGCCAAAAAATATTGCAAGAATTAAGACAAAGTAGCGATAGTATCTTATTAAATTTACCATTGAGTTATAAGAAAAAACTAGAGAACTTATTGAACTTAGTGCTACGACAATAATCATGATAGGGGATATTATACCAGCACTTACAGCAGCGTCTCCTAAAATAAGACCACCCAAAATAGATACGGAGCTTCCTACTTTACTAGGTATTCGGATGTCACTTTCTCTCAATATTTCAAAGGCTATGATCATTATTAATATTTCAAAAAAAGCAGGAAAGGGAACGGTAGTGTGTTGCTCTATTAAATTTAAAAGAAGATTAGTAGGAATCGATGTTGGATTATAAGTTGTAATACTTATGTAATAGCCTGGAAGAAATATTGCTATTATGAAGGCAAGAAATCTAAGAATTCTTATAAATGTTGTGTTTATATTTTTTTGATAATAATCATCGGGTGTATGAAAGAAATCAATGAAAAAAGTAGGTATGATTAAGACAGTAGGAGAATTATCTAAAATGATACAGACTTTTCCTTCTAAAAGAGCAAATGAGGCAAGATCAGGGCGTTCAGTTTGATTTATTTGCGGGAAAAAAGTGGTTTTTGATAACTCTTCAGTAATGTATCCACCATCAATTATAATATCGTTATTAATTTGTTTTAATTTTTCTATAACCTTGTTTACTAAAGATTCTTCGGCAATGTTATTCATATAGCAGATTCCTATTTTAGTATTACTTTCATTTCCTAGTTTTACTTCCTTAACAAAAAGGTTATTGTTTCTAATTCTTTTTCTAATAAGACCTAAGTTTTTATTAAAGTTTTCTGTGAAAGCATCTTTAGAACCTGTTATAGCAACCTCGATTGAAGAAGATTCAATGCCTCGATCTAATTGCTCTCTTGTTTCGACGGCAATCATGCTTTTATTGTCTACTATTATAATAGTGTATCCTAAAAATATTTTTTGAATAGCATCATCAATTGTATTTACGTTTTTACATGATGCTCCAGTAAGTGCATTTTCTATAATAGTTTTTGTACTTACGCCTACGACGTTATCGATTATTATATCCGATATTGGTTGAAGTATGAATTTTGCTATTGCATCACTACTGGATAGGGCTTCACTATAAATAAAATCAACATTACTTAAACCTACCTTTATACTACGAGTGGCGATATCGCAACTTTCACCACACAATTTTAATATTTCTTCTTTCACTAGAAATCACCATTATTAGTATTAATTATTTTCAAAACAAATATGCAATATCTTTTAAAATAGAAGATTTTTTGTTAAAATTTAAATGGTGATTTTATGAGTAGTCATTTTTTTGAAATCGAAAAACTAGATACTTTTGGTCGTGGCATAAGCAATTTAGACGGTAAGATTTGTTTTATTGAAAATGCCATCGACAAAGAAAAAGTAGAAGCAGAAATAACGCTAGAAAAAAAGAATATTAATGAGGCTAAAACAGTTAAAGTAATAGAAAGTAGTCCGGATAGAAAAAAGTGGGAATGTCCTTATTATTTAGAGTGCGGTGGCTGTAATATAATGCACATGACCTATGCTAAACAATTAAAATTTAAAGAGGAAAAAGTTCGTGATATTTTAAAGAGTTTTGCTGACATAGACAAAGGAAAAGTAAAAAATATAATACCGACCCTTGAATTTTCTTATCGTAATAAAGTTACTCTTAAAGTAAAAGAAAAACTTGGCTATTACAAAAAAAAGACTTATGAGATTATAAATATTGATAAATGTTTAATAGCAAGTAGTAAGATAAATACTTTAATAGCTAAATTAAATGAAATGAAATTATCAGGCATAAAAGAAATCATTATTAGAAGCAATAATTTAAATTCTTCGTTAGTAGCACTTTACTCTGATAGGAATTTAGATTGCAGTTATTACAGCGAGCAATTAAAAGATTATACTGATAATTTAATAATATATGAAAAAAAACGAAAAAAAGTAATTTTGGGGCATGATTATATCGAAGAAAAATTGAGAAATTTTACTTTTAGAGTATCGCCGGATTCTTTTTTTCAAGTCAATAGTTATGGTGCTTTAAAACTTTACGAGGAAATAGAAAAAGAAATAGAGAAAACCGATACTATTTTAGATTTATATTGTGGAACTGGGACAATTGGTATTTTTTTAAGTCATAAAGCCAAAAAGGTTATCGGAGTTGAAATTTGTAAGAGTGCAATAATAAATGCTAGGCAAAATAAAATTATAAATAAAGTTGATAATATTGAGTTTATTTGTGATGATGTAGCCAAGGTGAAAGAAAGGTTTTATGATGTCGATTTAGTAGTAATTGATCCTCCTAGAGGTGGACTTAGCAAGAATGCTTTAAAAAATGTTATAGATACTAGAGCTAAAAGGATAATTTATGCCTCATGTGACGTTGTAACTTTAGCTCGTGATCTTAATATTTTAAAAGAGTATTACGAGATAGAAAAAGTTGTGCCTGTCGATATGTTCCCAAATACTTATCACGTTGAATGTGTATGTGTCTTAAATTTGCTATAAACTTAAGAAAATATAGTAAAAACATAAATGATAAATAGGGACATTTCCTTTACAAAAAAAAGGACAAATGGTATATTTGTTATAGGTAGAAAGATATGAAAGAATATTTTGCCAAAACGGAAGAATTTACCCAGATTTATCCACCAGAAAGATTAGAAATTTAAAAAGAAAAAGTCGAAAAAAATTGGTTAATACCTAATTTAATCGTAGCAAGTGATGCTAATATATTTATAGTGATATAGTAAATACGATGGAATAATATTAAAAAAAAGAAAGAAATTAGCTTTCTTTTGGAGTTTTTTATGGATATAGTAGATAAGGATCCACTATTATACAAAATAGTAAGACCTATCATTAGTTTTTTATTTAAAATGATATATAGACCAAAAATAATTGGTAAAGAAAATATCCCCACAGAAGGAAGAATTGTTTTAGCAGGAAACCATACTAACAACTTTGATCCCGTATTAATTATTTCTTCTACTAAAAGATGCGTTCATTTTTTAGCGAAAGATGAGTTATATAAAGGCATTAAAAAAATTATTTTTAAAAATATGGGAATTATTCCAGTTAACAGAAGAGTAAAAGATGCTAATTCACTAATAGCAGCTAAAGATTTCCTTAATAAGGAAAGAGTAATTGGTATATTTCCGGAAGGTACTATTAATAGAACGGATAATACAATATTACCCTTTAAGATTGGTGCTGTTAAAATGGCTCATGATACCGCTAGTAAGATTGTTCCTTTTGTAATTTATGGTAAGTATAAGATATTTAGAAAATCTATTACAATAGAGTTCTTTGCACCTTTTGAAATTAATAACAATATATTAGACGAAGAAAATAAAAAACTTATGGATTTTATTAGTGAAAAACTAAAAAATAAGAAGGTGTAAAATGGTTAAAGAAAAAAAAGTATTAAAAGATTGGCTCTATCATGTGGCTAAGCCAATTTTAGGACCAATATTTAAATTTTATTACAATCCAAAAATAATTGGCAAAGAAAACATTCCGAAAAATGGAGCAATAATAATTTGTGGTAATCACAAACATGTCTACGATCAATGTCCTGTGCTTATTTCTACGAAACGAGTAGTTCATTATATGGCTAAAAAAGAGTATTTTGACGGTAGTTTTGCTTGGTTTTTTAAAAGAGTAGGGTGCATTCCAGTAAATCGGAGCATTAAAGATGAATTTGCTAAGGAATTAGCTTTGAGTGTTTTAAGAGAAAAAGGAGCAATAGGAATATTTCCAGAAGGAACTAGAAACAAAACAGATAATTTTCTTCTTCCTTTTAAATATGGTGCTGTCTCAATGGCAAAAAAGACAGATTCTTTTTTAGTTCCTTTTGGTCTTACTGGTGATTACAAGTTTAGAAGTAAAAATCTTACAATAAGATTTGGTAAGCCGTTTAAAGTGGGAAATCTTTCTCTTGATGATGCAAACGAAAAACTTTATAAAGAAATTGAAAATCTTATGAAGCAAAATTTAAAAGAAAAAAAAGATAGTTGATATCTTTAATTCTTTATATTATTTTGCTTTTCATTTGCTTCATTATTATTGTTAGTATTATTATCAAGGTTATTGTTTAAAACGGGACCTTTACTTAAAGGTATTGCTACATCTACAAATGTTGAATTATTGACAACATTGCCATTTACTTGTCCTACGTTACTATTTATTCCAAGTTGGTTATTTATATTCATTAATCCGGTTTTTTCTGATACACTTCGATCCGGAAGAGAATTCTCTTTTTTAGGAGCATATATGTTTTCAATTTTACTTTGAACAACGTAATCTGCTTCTTTTTTAAGCTCTTCATAGTCGATGTTTTCAGATTCAATCGTCTCTTCTTCAAAAGCATAATTAGTAATAAAAGTAAGAATTATTGCTACAATTTCGACATACATCGAAATAAGTACAACTTTATAAGAAAATTCGGCTGTTTCTTCGAGTGTTGCAAAATTAAATCCTTGATATCCATAGACATTAGGAAGAGTGTCAATCATTTGTGATTTAATAATTACCCATAATTGAACGATGATATTCAGTACAATCGCCACATAAGCAATTTTTTTAATAGCATCACAAATTACATTATTGGGTTTTATCATACTAAGTAGTGCATAGGCAAGAAGATAAAGATGAGTTTGAACCATAAAGGTATAGGCTGTGTTTACAAATTTAGCAAGAGATGCATTTATATCTTGTAACGGTAGAAAAATCATTAGTGCTGATAAGACAATTGAAAACAACATATAAAATACTGTTATTCTTAAGAGGATACTTTCCTCATTTTTTTGCATTGTGATACAGCAAATAGCAATTATTGCTACTGGAATAATATTAGAGGTAAATAATGTTGAAAGCCTACCTAATATTTCCGGTGTATTAGAAGACGAGAATACAGAACTAGTAAATATTAAAGCCACAAGACAAGCTACTAACAAAACTGAAAATAATTTCATTAATAATTTCATAATTATCATTTCCTTTACTACTACTTTACTCTATAAATCTATCATAACATTTATAAATTTACAATAATATTTTGCTGTGTTATAATGTTCTAGGTGGTTTTATGAAAATTAAATACAGTTTATTACATCAAGACAAAAATTGTAAGGCGAGATACGGTAAAATAGATACTAATTATGGAACGGTCGAAACACCGATGTTTATGCCAGTTGGAACAAAGGCAACAGTAAAAATGTTAACTCCTGAGGAGTTGTATGACTGTCATAGCGGCATAATTCTTGCAAATACTTATCACTTGTGGTTAAGACCTGGAGAAGATTTGATACAAAAAGCAGGTGGTCTACACAAGTTTATGAATTACAATAGGCCAATTCTAACTGATTCTGGTGGCTTTCAAGTCTTTTCACTTGCTAGGCCAAAGGATATCACGGAAGAAGGAGTTAAATTTAAGAGTCATATCGATGGATCAAATCTTTTTCTAACACCAGAGAAAAGTATAGAAATACAAAATAAGCTAGATAGCGATATTGCTATGAGTTTTGATGAGTGCCCTCCAGCAAGTGCTACACATGAGTACATGAAAAATAGCATCGAAAGAACATTACGTTGGGCAGAAAGAGGCAAAAAGGTTCATGCGAACCCAAGACAATCTTTATTTGGTATCGTTCAGGGTGGTGCTTATGAAGATTTGCGAAAATTTTCGGCAATAGAGACAGCCAAACTTAATTTTGATGGTTACGGTATCGGTGGTGTTGCAAACGATGGCGAATCTAAAGAAGATATGTATAAAGCAATCGATTATTCCATACCTTATCTTCCTTCGGATAAACCAAGATATTTGATGGGAGTAGGTGAACCTGTTGATTTGCTCGAAGGAATAGAGCGTGGCATCGATATGTTTGACTGTGTCTTATCAACTAGAATTGCAAGGCACGGAAATGCTTTCACTCGATATGGTAAAATTAATCTTAAAAAC
>CANQHY010000049.1 GCA_947623975.1 uncultured Bacilli bacterium | reverse complement strand
CATAATAATATTATAAATAGCATCACACCTTAATTCGATTGCTAATAGTCTACTGTTCTTTTTATTAACATTAGTTATTAGAGGTAGTTTTACCTCTTTTTTTATTTTATTAATATATTCTTTTCCTTTTTTATCGAAGCCTAATATTCTTATATATTTTATTTCTTTATTATCTTTAGCTTCTTCCTTGGTATAAGAACAAATAATATGAGTAAACATTCTGCCTATTTTATTGTAAGTATATCTTTTTGTCTTAATAGATTTTATAAATTCATCTAAAGTATTGGTATTATAGATATTTTTTAGAACTCTATTTTCGATTCCTTCATCTACAGTGTGGTATATTTTTAAATTTTCTTTTTCTGTTATTATTTTATATTTTAAAATTTTAAAGTATTTTTCATAATAATCGGTTTTAATTATGTATTTTAATGTTTCTTTTGGTACGTAGTCCTTAATTTCTTTATTTTCTTTTATTGCTTCTCTTATACTAGTTGCACTTGTTATGTTATTATCTAGAGTTTTGCTGTGGTAGTCATTTGTTCTTTTTATTGCTATTGGTTGAATATTATAATGCGATGCTACTATTTCTTTTATGTAGGAAAGAGCTAATAAGTCATTCGGCATATTTATTTCTACACCATCTAAATCTTTTAATGCTTTAGATAAGGCTGTAGGGTAGTTTAAACCTTCGCTCAAATATTTCTTTACTTTTTGATTGTATTCTTTATTATTTAATTGAATGTCTGCCATTTTATTTAACAGATTTATATTAGCTGTTTCACTTCCAAAGACTATTTTGTCACATTTCAATTCGTCTAAGATAGAAATGGCTCCTTTAGCAAAAATATCAGCACCATCTGTAGCAAAGACAAAAGGAAGCTCTACTACTAAATTTACACCATACTTTAGGGCAATTTTTGCTTTATCATATTTTTCTATTACACTTAAATTACCTCTTTGAAGAAAATTACCACTAAGTACTAAGATTATTTCTTCATCTTTGTACATTTCCTTTATTTTATTTATATGATATAAGTGCCCATTATGAAAAGGATTGTATTCACATATAATACCAACTGCCATAAAACACCTCTTTAGGTGTTATTATACAGTACTAGATAAAAAAGTACTAGCAATTTTTAATATAGTAAGATATAATTACAACGGTGATTGAGATGATTAGTCTTTTAGAAATTTTGGCTGGTACTAAAGAAAGTCTTACATTAGATGGTAGCTACGAGATAGATAAGAGCCTTTATGAAAATTCTGATATAAAAGATTTAGATAAAGTAGAAATTAAAGGAACTATAAAAAAAGAAATTGATGGCGAACTTTATATTGATATGATAGCAAAAGGTAGAATGCTTATAAATGATTCGATAACGCTAGAGGAAATTTGGTTCCCATTTTTTTTCAAAATACACGAAAAAGTCGAAGAAATTAGCGAAAAAGATAAAAATAGTCTTGATATTATTGAGTTTTTATGGCAGAATATTGTATTGGAAGTCCCTCTTAGGTATACAAAAGTTGAAAATTATGATAAATACCAAGGAGATGGCTGGAAGTTGGTTAGTGAGGGAGATTTGAGTAATAATCCTTTTCGTGAACTATTAAATAATGAAGATAGGAGTGATTAAAAATGGCAGTGCCTTTTAGAAAAGTTTCAAAAACTAGAAAAAGAATGAGAAGAAGCCACAATGCTTTAGAAGCTGTTGGAACTACAGTTTGTAAAGAATGCGGTGCAGTAATTAAGCCACATCGTGTATGTAAAAAATGTGGAAGTTACAAAGGAAATAAAGTAATTGCAACAGAAAGTGCTGAGTAGAGCACTTTTATTTTTTATTTTATTAAAATTTCTTGAATAAGTAAAAATGTTATGTTATCATTATAACATAAAAGGAGTGTAGAAAATGAATAATAAAATTTTAAAGGGAGTAGCCTTAGGTTGTGGCGTTATGCTTTTGGCAGGTTGTGGATCCAGTGGAAAGACTCTTAGTTGTGAATATGATATGAGTGATCAGTTATCAGGACTTGGTAAATGGAATACTACTGTTAATCTAGAATACGATAAAGATGGAAAAGAAACTAAAAATGCTAGTATGAAAATGGTTGTAGAAGTTACTAGTGATGATGTTGTAGACGAGTTCATTGATTCATTAAAAGATACTTTAGATAATGTTTGTGCTAATGCCGAAGATGAAGAGGGTAATGGACTAGAAAAATGTGAGGTAAAAAGAGATGGTAAAGTAGTTACGTTAGAGGCTAAAGGTTCTGTTGAAAAAATCGATTCTTTAGATGGAATAACTAGTGCAACTACTTATGATGAAGCTAAAAAATTGCTTGAAGAACAAGGATTTACTTGTAAATAGTAAATCTTTTTCATTTGACTTTTGCTATGTACATAATTAGAATTAATTAAGGTGGTTTTTATGAATTATCAGATTTTATTAGATGAAACATTAAAAAAAATTAGAGCAGATAATAAAAGGCCAAAACTTTTGCTACATGTCTGTTGTGCTCCTTGTTCTAGCTATGTTTTAGAATATTTGAACAAATACTTTGATATTACTGTTTTTTATTATAATCCTAATATTGCATCATACGAAGAATATAACAAAAGATACTTAGAAGAGGTAAGATTTTTAAGAGAGTATCCTTTCGATAAAGAAATAAAGGTTGTAAATTGCGACTATGATAATCTAAAATTTGAAAGAATGGTTAAAGGCCTAGAACAAGAAAAAGAAGGCGGACCAAGATGCTTTAAATGTTACAGATTACGTTTGGAAAAAACAGCTGAGTATGCTAAAGAAAACAACTTTGATTATTTTACGACAACTCTTACAATCAGTCCTTATAAGAATGCTATTGTGCTAAATGAAATTGGTAGAGAATTATCTTCAATATATGGAGTAGAGTATTTATATTCGGATTTTAAAAAGAAAAATGGTTATAAAAGAAGCATTGAATTATCAGCAGTTTATAATCTTTATAGGCAAGACTTTTGCGGTTGTAAATATTCGCTTTTAGATAGGAATAAAAGAAAAAACGAATTGAATGTAAATAAGTAATGGTGGTTTATGAAAATAAAAATTATTGAAAATGGTAGCCTAAAAGAAAATTGCTATTTATTAGAACAGGATAATAATTATTTGATAGTTGATCCTGGAAGCGATTTTGAAAAGATAATGTCTTTTATTCCTAAAGATTCTAAAGTATTAGCTATTCTTATAACCCATGGACATGAAGATCACACGGGATCATTAAAAGCTTTCCTTAAGATTTATTCCTGCCCAGTATTCAGTAAAAATAGTACTGAAGAGTCATTTTATCAGGTTGGGTTATTTAAGTTTAAAGTAATCTTTACACCAGGTCATTCACCGGATTCAATTACCTTTTATTTTCCTTTGGAAAAATTAATGTTTTGCGGTGATTTTATTTTTAAAGGAAGCATTGGACGATGCGATTTAGCAGGTGGAGACATGTTAAAGATGACTAAATCTATCGAGAAAATAAAAAAATATCCTCCTGATATTACTTTGTATCCTGGACATGGCAAGTTTACAACTTTAGGTGACGAAATAGAGAAAAATTACTTTTTTAATAGTTAGTATTATGCTATTATTTTATTGTAGAGGTGAAAAGGATGTATATAGATTTAGTTGTGTTAATAGTGTTACTTTTATTAGTGCTATTCTTTTTTAGAAGATTCTCTAGCTTTGTTTATGCTGTTGCAATAGTTGATATTTTTTTAAGAATAGTTACTTTTATAAAGGATAATGTGCCAGTACCTGAGCTTCAGGCTTTGATTGGTAAATATTGTCCAAGTAGTATTCCTGCTATTATAGGTAAATATTCAAATGGTATTTTCTATACGATTTTAATGTGGATTTTTGTCTTCATATATATGTGCTTCTTATTCTATATAGTAAGAATATTTATCCATAAGAAAAAATAATAAATTGTAAATAAATTATTGCTAAATAACAAATTTTATAATATAATTAGCGTAGCAACTGGTGGAAGAAGACTTCCACCTTTTATATTGATGAGGTGGTACTTTGAAAGAAAAACTTATCGAGCTAGTTAAAGATAAACTAGACAATTTAAATGTTAGCATTTATGATGTTTTGCTTGAAAAAGAAGGAAAAATTAATTATTTGAGGGTTATTTTAGATAGTGATGAGATTATTGATATTGACAAAGTTGTTGCTGCTACTAAAATAATTGATCCCTTGGTAGAAAAAGCAAATTTTATTGAGGACAAGTATATTCTCGATGTTTATGCTAAAGCAAAAGGAGATGAATAGAATGAACGGACAAGAATTTATTAAGGCAGTTGATTCGATTGTAAAAGAAAAAGGAATAGATAGAAACCTAGTATTTGAAGCGATGGAATTAGCTCTTGCTACAGCTTATAAAAAGAATTTTAATTCACTTACTAATTCTAAAATATTAATTGATAGAGAAACTGGTGATATAAAAGTATATTCTTATAAGACAGTTGTAGCTGATGAGATGGCACTTGAAGAAGATATTGATGAAGAAGATGATGATTCTTTAGAAGAGGATACAAAAGAAGAATTTAATCCTAACTATCACATAACTTTGACCGAAGCAAGAAAGATAAATAAATCTTTAAATATTGGTGATACGATAGATACTGAGGTAACGCCAAAAGATTTTGGACGTGTAGCAGCTTCTACCGCAAAGCAAGTAATAATTCAAAAAATTCGTGAAGCTGAAAGAAATTCTATTATGGCCGAGTACGGTGATAAACAAGATGAACTATTAGTTGGAACAGTAGCGTTAGAAGATGTCGATAATTACTTTATCGATCTTGGAAGAAGCAATGGAATCCTTCCTAAGAAAGATTGCATCCCTGGTGAAAAGATTGAAATGGGACATCAAATAAAGGTTTATGTAAGCAAAGTTGAAAGTAGTGGTAAAGGCTTATTTATTTTATTATCTAGAACGCATTATGGATTTTTGAAAAGATTATTTGAACTTGAAATACCAGAAATAAATGATGGTTCCGTTTTAGTCTACAGTGTAGCACGTGATGCTGGTTCTAGAAGCAAAGTTGCTGTTTATAGCGAGAATTCTAATATTGATCCAATTGGAGCTTGTATCGGTGAAAAAAGAAGCAGAATAAATAATATTATCGCTGAGGTTGCAGGAGAAAAGATAGATCTTGTCAAGTACGATAAGGATCCTGCTACATTTATTGCTAACGCTCTAGCTCCTGCTAAAAATTTACATGTTATAATAACAGATCCTAAAAAACAGGAAGCAATTGTTGTTGTTGACGATGATAATTTCTCTCTTGCTATTGGTAAAAAGGGACAAAATGCTCGCCTTGCTTCTAAATTAACACATTATAAAATCGATATAAAAAATACAGAACAAGCAAGAGAGATGGGTATAAACTTTAAAAACTAAAGGTGATTTTATGAAAGAGCGAAAGATACCTTTAAGAACTTGTGTGATAACAAAAGAAAAGCTACCCAAAAAAGAACTACTAAGAATAGTTAGAACACCTGATAACAAAGTAGAAATAGATTTAACTGGAAAGTTAAATGGACATGGAGCATATATTAAAAAAGACAAAGAAATTGTTAGAAAAGCTTCAAATAATAAGGCATTAGAAAAGTATTTAGAAATAAGTTTAGATCCTTCGTTTTACGAAGAGATAATTAAAGTGATAGATGAGGTAAAAGATGAAGAAAAATGATGATAGACCAAGTTGGGATGAGTATTTTATAAAGATGGCTCGTCTTGTTGCAACTAGATCTAACTGCGTAAGTAGGAAGGTAGGAGCCGTAATAACTGTCGATAATCAAGTGGTTTCAACTGGTTATAATGGGGCCCCTAAAGGACTTTATCATTGTGTTGAAAAAGGTGGTTGCCTAAGAAAATTAAACAACATTGAATCAGGTACGCGTCAAGAGGTTTGCCGAGCTGTTCATGCAGAGCAAAACGCTATAATAAGTGCAGCGGTAAAAGGAGTAAGTATCAAAGGTGGAACACTTTATGTTAACACTTATCCTTGTTCAATATGTACTAGAATGTTAATAAATGCTGAAATAAAAAGAATTGTCTACGATAGTGATTACAGTGATGAATTATCTAAAGAAATGTTAAAGGAAAGTAAAATTGAATTAGTGAAATATAGTGAAAAATAAAATATTATAGAAAGTGGTGATTAATATGATGAGTATATTGGAATACGCGAATGATGTTAATAAGAGTGTAGAAGAAATAGAAAAATTATGTGATAAGTTAGGTATAAAATATGATAACGAAAAAACATCTCTATCAGAAGATGATATCGTTCTTTTAGATGGTGAAATAGCTAATCTTGAAATAGAAGAAGAAATTACCTACGAAGAAGTATTAGATGAAAAGATTGAACAGATGATAAGTGATGCTAAAATCGATATCGATAATACAACTAACAAACAAAAATTAAAACCAAAATCAGAACGCGTAGAAAATAATAAAATAAAATTTCAAAAAGAAAGAAAAGAATTATATAAACACAGGGAAAAATTAATGCAAAATGAAGATATTAATCAGGAGAATGTAGTTCTTTATAAAGAAGATATGACAGTAGCAGATCTTGCAAATAGCCTAAAAGTAGAAGCTAGTGAAATAATTAAGAAACTTATAAAGCTTGGAATTATGGCTAATATAAATTATCCACTTTCTTATGAAATTGTAGAACTTGTCGTATTGGATTATGATAAAGAATTAAAAAGAGAAGAAGCAAAAGATATAAGTAATTTTGAAAAATACGAAGTCAGCGATAAAGAGGAAAACTTACAAGCAAGACCTCCAATAGTTACTGTAATGGGACATGTCGATCACGGAAAAACGTCGCTACTTGATAAAATTAGGCAAACTGATGTTGTAAGTGGTGAAGCGGGAGGAATAACTCAAGCAATCGGAGCTTATCAGGTAGATTACAACGGTAAGAAAATAACTTTTATTGATACACCTGGACATGAAGCTTTTACGGAAATGCGTGCTCGTGGAGCTAGTGTAACTGATATTGTTATTGTAATAGTGGCTGCTGATGATGGTGTAAAACCACAAACAAAAGAAGCTATCGATCATGCTAAGGCTGCCAATGTACCAATAATAGTAGCAATTAACAAAATTGATAAACCTGATGCTAATATAGAAAAAGTAATGACTGAGCTTTCAGAATATGGACTTACTCCTGAAGCTTGGGGTGGAAATACAATTTTTAATAATATCTCTTGTAAAACAGGTGAGGGAATTGATCAACTTTTAGAAAACATTCTTTTAGTTAGTGAAATGGCAGAATTAAAAGCAAATCCTTCTAGATATGCAATTGGAACAGTAATCGAATCAAAACTTGATAAGAAGACTGGTGTTGTGGCAACGGTTCTTGTCCAAAATGGAACTCTTAGATTAGGAGATCCCGTAGTAGTAGGTACCAGTGCTGGAAAGGTTAGATCACTAAAAAACGACAAAGGCAAAGAATTAGTCGAAGCTTCACCTTCAATGCCTGTTGAAATAACTGGTATTCAAGACGTTCCTACGGCAGGAGATCGTTTTATGGCTTTTGAGACTGAAAAACAAGCCAAAAATATTGCTGAAAGAAGAAAGATGCGTATAAGAAGCAAAGATACAAACAAATCTGGTATGACTTTAGATGATTTATTCGGTGCTATTAAAGAGGGAATTAAAGAAATAAACGTAGTTTTAAAAACCGATGTAAATGGAAGCTTAGAGGCAATAAAGCAAAGCCTTGCTAAAATAAACGTCGATGGTGTAAAGGTTTCCGTAATTCGCGGTGGCGTTGGAACAATAACTGAAAGTGATGTCGTTTTGGCTCATGCTTCTAATGCAATTATTATTGGCTTTAATGTTCGTCCTTCTTCTTCCGTAATAGAAAGTGCTAAGGAATACAGTGTCGATATTAAGCTATACGATATAATTTACAAAATGATAGAAGATATCGAAAATGCTATGAAAGGATTACTTGATCCAGTCTACGAAGAAGAAATAATTGGTGAGGTTGAAGTAGTACAATTATTTAGATTTTCTAAAATTGGGATAATAGCAGGAAGCCATGTTAAAAGCGGTGTTGTAAAAAACGGTGCTAATGTAAGAATAATAAGAGATGGTATCGTTTTAGCTAATACCAAAATAAAATCTCTTCAAAGAGAAAAGAATCAAGTAAAAGAGGTTCCAAAAGGCATGGACTGTGGTATAACTCTTGAAGGATTCCAAGATATTAAAGAAAACGATTGCCTAGAAATATATGAACTTAAAGAGGTAAAAAGATAATATTTGGCGTAGATAGTCTTATTTGCGTTTTCTTTTTGTAAAAATAGTTCTCTCATGTTATATTATATGTGGGAGGTAATTATGAACATTAAGATA
>CANQHY010000048.1 GCA_947623975.1 uncultured Bacilli bacterium | reverse complement strand
ATTACTAGCAACGGAAGATTATATGTACTATTTCGTTATTGGAAAAAAGTTGTAGATAACTACGACACTCGCTCCAGTGACGAATCTGTTCGAACTTTTTCGAACATTAAAATATATTTCATCTCTATCTAGAGATGATTTTTTTGTTACATTAAAAAATCCCCACAGGATATTTTGATATACGAGTCAAAATTCCTAGGGGGTTAATTTATTTTGTCAAAGACAAAATGAGCAATAAAATTTATATAATTACATAATATTAAACATTACTCTTTTTATTTCATTCAAATATTATTTTTAAGAAAACTTTTTTACCTTTTTGAATTATTAATGAGTTATTATTTAAATCTTTATTTGTAATTATTTGTTCAGCAGATTTTACTTTTTCTTGATTTAATGAAATTCCATTTTGTTCTATTAATCTTCTCGCTTCTGATTTTGAAGCAACTACTTTAGATTCTACTAATAAGTCAACAATATTAATGTCTAATAAATCTTTAGATAAATTAATATTAGGCATGTTATCTGAAATACCTCTACTGCTAAATAATTCTTCAGCTGTTGTTCTTGCTTTAATTGCTTCTTCTTCACCATGAACCAATTTCGTAACTTCAAAAGCAAGTAATTTTTTTGCTTCTCTAATATCTTTTTTACACAGATCTTTAATATCAGATATTTCCATTCTAGTGAAGAAGGATAAACTTCTTTCAACATCTTCATCAAACGAATTCATCCAAGCTTGGTAAAAATCAAAAGGAGTAGTTTTATCTCTTGATACCCATAGAGTACCAGATGCTGTTTTACCCATTTTTCCCCATCTGCCTTAATTAATAAAGGACAAGTCCAACCATATAATGGATCTATTTTCTTTCCTTCACTAAATCCAATTTGGCGAGAAAGATCTGCACCTGCTAAAATATTGCCCCATTGATCAGAACCACCAATCTGAAGTCTACAATCAAATTCTTTGTTTAAATGAACGAAATCAAATGCTTGCATTAACATATATCCCATTTCTAAAAATGTCAATCCACCATTTTCTAAACTTTTCTTGTAACAATCGGCAGCAAGCATCGTATTAACATTAAAGTGAACTCCAATATCTCTCATAAAATCAACATAAGTTTTATCACAAATCCAATCAGCATTATCAACTATAATGGCTGGATTATCGCCATCTGTTTTAACAAATCTTTTTACTAATTCTTTTACTTCAGCTTTGTTATGAGCAACTTCTTCTTTGGAAAGCATCTTTCTCATATCACTTTTACCTGTTGGATCGCCAATCAAGGCTGTTGCTCCTCCAATTAAAATTATTCCATGATGACCAAAATCTTGTAACCATCTAAACATAGTTAATGCAAAGAAATGTCCTATATGAAGACTATCAGCAGTAGGATCTATTCCTAAATAAAAACACATAGGTTCTCCATTAACTAAATCAATAATTTCACTTTCGTGAGTTAAATTTTTTACATATCCTCTTTCCTTAAGAATATCAAATAATTTCTTTTCCATAATTTTTTATTTCTCCTTGGTATTTTGTATAGTTAATTAAATTACAATCATCAAAGTAATAGTCACTATCCATACAAATCACCTCCTCAAAATAAAAAAAGAGCAATCATCCAAAAGGACGAATTGCTCGTGGTACCACCTTTATTTGTAATAATAGTTTATTACCTATCATTGATAACGGATATTATCCGATTAAAATCATCATTTGTAATTCATTATTTTAATTTTACTTGTTTTCACCAACCACAAGTTCTCTATAAAATATTTTAAAATAATTACTTCGAATGAATCGCCTTTTAATTAACTGTGTTGATTGTACTATATTTTATACAAAAATGCAAATATTACACATTGTATCAAATGAAAAACCCACAATTTATGTGGACTTTTTTTAACCCTTTAACCATTCTTCAACAATATTTTTAGCAGTAGCTACTGTAGAACCTTGAACTCCTAAACCGGGCTTAACTTCTGCACCATGAAGCATTTTGGCTAAATCAGTAACTGTATTACCTAACCCATTACCTTCATGAGTACAAAAAGGTCTAATAATTTTTCCATTAAAATTATAATGATCTAAAAAAGTTAATACACACATAGGCATCTTACCCCACCAAATTGGATAACCTAAATAAATTACATCGTATTCATCAACACTATCCAAATAACTCTTAATAGGTGGACGTGCATTTGTATCAGATTCCTCTTTTGAAACTTTAATACACTCGTTATAATCATGTGGATATTCTTTCATTGGTTCGATTTTAAAAACATCAGCACCGGTAATATCTCTTATATAATTAGCAATAACTTCTGTATTACCGACTTCAATATTACCGACATTATAATTTTCTCCTGTTCTCGAAAAATAAACTACTAATTGTTTCATATTTTCCTCCTAATTACACATAATATGAATCATCAATATCATTCTATCATATTTTTTTATATTTTAATAATGTAGTATGAAATAAAAATCTTCTTCTTGTAAATCTATTTCTAGAAATCAATTATTAAAAACAAAATATATAAATTAATTTTCAGTAATTCAAAGAAATATAATAAAAAAAGAATGATGTTAAATATTAATTTTATATCATCCTCTTAAAACAATCTAAATATTAATCATCTAAATGATCTATTGCATATTGTGCTTCTTTAGCAGTGAATTCTTCTCCATATTCAGAAGTTAATTGTTTGTAAATTGCTGATTTTGACATACTCATAGTTGATTGATAATCTTTTGCTTTTGCCAAAGCATTGGCATTCCAATCTGCTTTTATATTATCAATAGCATATTGAGCTTCCTCAGCTGTAAAACCTTCACCATATTCAGAAATTAATTGTTTATATATTCCAGCTTTTGACATGTGCATGGTTGATGAATATGATTCAGCCTTTTTTAATGCATTTTTTTGACCTGTTGTTGGCTCTTTACCCAAAGAAAAAGTTATTTTAATTTTATCTCCTTCATAAATTGTTTTGTCATGTGCTACACTTTGACTAATAAATTTATCCTTTTCAACAGTATCAGAATATTCAGTTTTTATAGAACAATTTACTTTATTACTTTCACACCAATCATCAATCTCTGCTTCTGTCATATCACTAAAATCAGCGACTGTAACTTTGTTTTCTTTATTTTGCTTATATTTACTTTCTGTATCGGATTCATTTCCCCCTGCACTTGCAATAACTGCAATAACAACTATAACAATTATTATTATCAACCAAGTTGGTATCCCTTGTTTAGAGCCACAATGTGGACATTTCTTTGCCTTTTTGTCTATCTGCTCCTTACATTTTTTACAAACTTTTACTTGCTTACTCATACATAAACTCCTTTCGAATTTATTATATCACCAAAACTTCACGCAGGCGACATATTTTTTGCCTTTTTTGTGGAATAATCTAAATGAGAAAGGAAGAGATGTACTTTGACTAGCAGATATTCAAAGGAACAATTATCATTGATTGTTAGAAAAAACATAAAAAAATATCGCTTAATGAGAAAGTACACGCTTCAAGAACTTGCTGATTTAACAGGGCTAACTCATGGATATGTAAGAGATCTAGAATGCTTGTCAATCGATAAAACCCCTTTATTAGAAACTATTGGAAAGTTTGCTGACGCATTAGAAATTGATATTAGACAATTATTTGATGATATAAACTAAACAAATTCCTTTACGGAGTTTGTTTTATTTCTTTCAATTATCGTTATGTTTCAGTCACATGAATATTAAAAATATATTTACACTACAGGAAAAAATTTAAGTTATCTTTCACGATACTCTATTTCAAAACAATTATATATAGATAGTTGTTTTGAATTACTATGATTTATTTTAAAATTTGCTATATTAAAATAGTAAATATAGTAGTAATAAAGTTTTGGAGGTATAAAAAATGCAAAATAATTCCTTGGATAAATATATAAAATTATCGAGAATCGCCATGGCTTTCTTGATGTTTATAGTTATAGATATTGAGATCTTGTTCGTATCTCATGATATCTCACAGTTACTTTCCGCGATCATTAGCTCTGGCTTTATAGCTTTGATTATGTATGCTATCACTTCTCAAAGTTCCAAAATATGCAAATTTATAATAAATAAATGGGACAAAATGAATAACAATACACTATCACCTATATTTTACATTTTAGCTTTTCCAATCGGTTGCATATTGTTTATATCACTGCCAATTATTGCAATTGCATTAATAGTTGGATTAATGCCTATATTTGCTCGTTTAGTTAAGATGGGCATTAGTGACGTTTTAGCTTTCGTGACATACAGTATAATAGCGATTTTTTTAGCTTTTGTTGCAATTTCATTTATTCAAATTACAATTATAATGATTATTAGATATTTTTCTGAAGTTAAAAACAATCAAAAATAAATATATAGTTATGTTATAATATAGTAAAGTATTTATTGGGAGGTAAAGATGAAAAAAGTTTTATACATTTTACTAAGTAGTATGCTAGTTTTGACAATGACTGGTTGTGGAAACGAAAATACTAAAAAAGAAAATGTAAAACAAAAGGAATACTATTGTGAAGAAGGAACACTAAAGGGTGAAAATTGTGAAGTTACCGAAACTGAAGAAGCTGTTCAAACTTGTAACGATGGTTATAAATTGACTGACGGAAAGTGTGTTAAAACGACAACTACAAATGCAAAAGCAACCAAAAGTTGTAGTAGTGGTTATACCTTAAGCGGAAGCTCTTGTATAAGTAAACAAGCAAGTCAAAAAGTAATTGAACATTACTGTGTTCAAAGTTACACTCAACAAAAAGAATCTAATGGTTGGTATTATCAAGCTCTAAGAGTTGAAAATAGCAGTTGCGTAATTAGAATTTGTCGAAAAGGGCCTAATGAGGACTGTTACGTAACTAATGCTGAAGCTAAAGGAAGATTAGTTTGTCCAAGTGGAACTAAAGAAATTGATGGAAAATGTTACAAAACAAGTAAAGTTAAAACAACCTACTCTTGTAGTGAAGGCAAATTAAACGGTTCTAAATGTACAGTAACTGATACTCAAGAAGCAACATATACTTGTAAAACTGAAGGTTATACTTATAATTCTACATCTAAACAATGTGAGAAGATAACTTCTACTAAAGCTTTAGAAAAATAATTTAAAAGGTTATTAAAAAGTACCAATCAAAAAGATTGATACTTTTTTATTTAGGATATAATTTTAAATTTAAGATTTTGTTTCTTTATCGTTGTATTTTTGTAATTCTTCATTCTCTAAAGTTTTATAATCAATTTTATTATATAACGTTATTGGTAATTTTTCTCTAAACTCAATTTCTTTAGGGATCGAATAAACTGCTAATTCGTTTTTACATAACTCTTTGATTTCTTTTTTCAATTTATTTGATGGTTTAACTCCATCCTTTAATACGATAAAAGCTTTAGGGACATGAATTTTATATGGATGAGGAATACCAACTACGCATACTTTACTAACATCTTGATGTTTTGATATAACTTTTTCTATTGCTGAAGGATAGACATTAAATCCTGATACCACTATCATTCGTTTTAATCTCGAAGTAAAATATACTACTCCACTAGGAGAAATATAACCAATGTCTCCAGTGTGCAACCACTTCTTACCATCTTTATGAGTTTTAAGAACCTGTTTTGTCTCTTCTTTATTATTTAGATATCCCATCATAAGAGTTGGACCATTTACACAGATCTCCCCTTCTTCACCAAGAGGCATCTCTTCCATCGTTTCCGAATCACAAATTTTGTAATTATTACCAATCATCGGTATTCCAATACTACCTGGTTCATTAGTTCCCGGAAAAGTATAGGCAGTTGCCGCCACACTTTCGGTCATTCCATACCCCTTCAAAATGTTAACTTTAGCACCGTGTTTGTGTAAAAAATTATTAATTCGCGTTTCAGCCTGGATAGAAAGATAATCACCACCACTTATAATGTATTTCAATTGAGACATATCGACATTATCAAATTTTTTATTTGACATCATACCTTCCCATAAAGTAGGAACTCCCAATATTACATGAGGTTTATCATTTTTCCATATTTTATAAAATCTATTCGCATCATACTCTGGCATAAGAATAGTCTCAACTTTAAGACATATAGGTGTATGAATACAAATTCCTAATCCAAATCCATGGAAAATAGGAAGAACAGTAACTATTTTATCTTTTGGTCTGACATCGATAACATTAACAGCACTTTGTTGAGCAATAGCGTTAAAACTATAATTAGAAATCATTATTCCCTTAGGAGTACCAGTCGTTCCCCCACTATGAAGTATCAAAGCTAAATCTTTACTACTCATCTTAGCATGATATTCTCTCAAGTTAGAATTACCATATCGCATGAATTCTTTCCAACTCATATATGCCGAATCATTAAATAACGGTTTTTTAGTTTTAATACTACGAGTTAAAGTATAACCGATATTTAAACCAAATGGCATACTCTCTTTGGGAGATACAAGAATTGTTTTATATACAAGAGTATCTGGTATTATGTCTTTCATTTTTTCATAATTAAAATCAACTAAAAATAAATATCTAGATTTTGATTCATGTAAATAAAACTTAACTTGTTCTGGACTAGAAAGAGGATGGATAATATCTGCTACAGCACCAATTTTATTACAAGCATAAAATATATAAATCGCCTCTGGCATATTAGGTAAACAAATAGTAACTACATCTTTTTCTTTGACTCCAAACTCTCTCAATGCTCTGGCACAAGTATTGATAGATCTAAAAAAATCATTATAACTAATCCTATTCTCAAAATAGTTTAAAACTATGTAATCTAAATCATTTCCTACTTCATCAACCATATAATCATAGATCGATTTATTGGTAAACTTTATAGATTTTTCCTCGCGTGAATAGTAATCCAACCAAGGTTTATTAGTATCTTTTTTCTTAAATAATTTAAAGAAAAAATCGTTTATTTTTCCCATATCTTTCTCCTATTTTCATCTACTATCTAACAGTATTTTCTTTCACTATATATTAATTCTATCATTAAAAGTGGTATAATTTTTAAAAAATTTTAAATTTTTAATATTTATTAGCTATATTCAATACTATTATATGATAATCTCATTTATTATAAAAAAAGACAAATTCGGGTATTTTCACCATTTTTTGTCTTTCTTTTTATGTAACTTTTTTACTATAAATAATAAGTGCTTTTAGATAGTGGAAAAGTCGTGACTACCAAGAGCCTCCGCCTCCACCCCCGGAACCGCCACCAGAGAAGCCTCCACCACCGCTACTGGAACCGCCACTAGATGAACTACTGAAGCCATCGGATAAATTATCAGATGAGGCATACGACATAACACTTTGAGCAGATGACATGGTAGCACTCATAAACATTCCAAACGTTACCATATTGAAATTACTAGGACTGTCATACCAAGTTGGTGCCTGTAATGATATCAATTCAAATTTTTTCATCCATTTATCAGATACACCTAAAACATAAGTGTAAGGTAATATATCATAGAAATATGTTGGATTCTCATTGACCATCGCTTCTAATTTGTCTTTTTCAGCTGTTTCTAGGAATCTCTTAAATCCTTTTAATTTTCCTAAAATTTCAGTACCATACACAGTTCTTCTAGGTAAATGCATTATACAAATCATCATTCCTATAACACAAATCAAACCAATTACGTATCCGATTAAATACATTGGATCTTGTAATAATGTAGGAAGAACTATAAAGGCCCATGGCATTCCACCAAACAAACTTCCCCATACTATCCCAAACACTTTTGTTGCTAGAGATGAATTAATAGTTTTACCATTACTATAGATAGGTCGCTTTTCGCCAAATACTAAAATGAACATTACAGAAAAACCAATTCCTGGAAATATTAAAGCCGGAAATAATACCTCTAATAGATTGCTATCGACAAGTGGTGGAACAGTAATCAAACAGTAAGTAACCATTATCATAAAAACGATAAGTCCTGATTTAAAAGATGCCTTTTTCTCAAATATTTTTTCTTTATTTTCTTTACTGTTGATATTGGATAATATTTTTCTAGCTGTGACATAAAAGCTATCGTATAAATCTGATGATGTAACCTCTTCTATCCCATTATTTCCTTGGATAGATGCAGATGATTTATTTTTAAATAATCCCTCTAAGAAAAGTCGTTCATTTAAATTATTGCCATCATATTCTTTTAATTTAATTATCTTAAATCCTTCTGATGTCGAGAATAAAGATTTTTCTTCTGTTTTAGCAATTTTTATATATCCTTTATTTGCTAAATACACAATAAGTGAAGTAACATCTTGTTCATCAGCTTTTCCTTTATACAAGAAACCTACTTCCAAGCTATTAAATCCTTCAGGCGGATAAAACTCAACCGTTTCAACAACATGCCTATCACGACCAAATTTATACCATATAAAGATAGCGATTAATAGAAAGATAACTGGAAAAATTAAGTATATATATTGCATTATATCGATGATGAAACCTGCTCCAACAAAATACCCTTCCTCAAGTTCACATCTAACTGTAAAAGCCTCTCTCGGGTTGAGAATGCCATTATA
>CANQHY010000047.1 GCA_947623975.1 uncultured Bacilli bacterium | reverse complement strand
CTAATGTAAATATAGGGTATATTCCTCAGAAAATAGATTTTGATTGCGATGAGACGATATATGAAATCGCCAGAAAGAGTTTCGAAGGCGAAGAATCCCATTTGCGAAGTGCACTATCCAAGTTCATGTTCACTCAAAATACGATTAATAAAAGGGTATCCAGTTTATCAGGAGGAGAAAAAGTTCGCCTTAAATTATTCTGTCTAATGCAGAGTGATATCAATTTTTTGATTCTTGATGAACCGACTAATCACATCGATATAACGACTAGAGAAATACTTGAAGACACTTTAATTGATTATGATGGAACAATTCTTTTCGTATCACATGATCGCTGTTTCATCAATAGAATAGCAAACAAAATCGTTTGTATTCAAGATGAGAAATTAGTTGAATACATTGGTAATTATGATGATTATAAAGAAACTGTAATTAGAAAAAAGCAGAACAATTGAAATACTTTTAGTTATCTTGAAAAGTAACAAATTTCATTTTTTGAATATAAAAAACTACTTTCAATTCCATTTTGAGAGTAGTTTTCATATTGTTTAACATCGTTGTAAAAATAAATGTCATAACTTTGGTCTTTTATCTTTTTTTAATATTTTTACGAAGCCATTATTCTTTGAAGTGCTAGTCATTTGATTAGAGCCTAATTCAATTCCTAAAAAGGATTCCACTCTGTTAAGTTCGAAAATTGTTAGTGAATCCACTAAGTCAAATTCAATCAATTTTATGAGTTGATAATAATACGGTTCTATATTTTGTTGATCTCTATTTAAATCTTTAGACTCCAATAAGTCTCCTAATTCTTTTAATTTTGCTTTCTTCCCATCAATGTTTTCAGCTTCGATATCCATGAATTCTTGATTTACTAGTTTAATTTTATCATCTATGGATTCATCAGAAGAAATATCATAGGTCAATATTTCATCAATGACTTCGGCATCACCATTTATAAGTCTATTTATCAATTCAATTAAGTAGGGTGGTTTATATTCGTCATAACTGTATGAATAGACATCTCTTGTCTCTTCAAAATATTCCTTTTTTCCAACAAGAGTATCATGAAAGTTTTTAATGATACTATTGTCATCAAATATTGGAGGATAGTCACTTATAAATTCTTTGTGTTCTATATAGCTACATCTATCGATGATTTCTTTCTTTAATCTTTCAATTTTTTCTCTACTAAAATTAACTTGATATTTTTCAATTCTTTCACCATTGTTTTTAAAATAATACATATTCAATCCTCCATCTAAAAATATTATATCACAATTCGATTTAAAATGTTTAAAATTGAAATATTGATTATTAAAATAAAAAATGCATGAAAATGTCGTTTAGTTTTTTAAATTGGCAAACATATCAATTTAAACTATAAATATTTTAACATAATTTTAGATATATTAAAACTCGAATCCTAAAAGTTCGAGTTTACTATCATAATGGTGCCGATAGCGAGAATTGAACTTGCCTCTGATCCTTACCAAGGACCTGTTTTACCACTAAACTATATCGGCAACAATATAATTATAGCAGATTTTTTTAATTAGCAATATACTTATTTAATAAAATTAGAGTGCAGTTTTATACACTACACTCTTCCTCTAATTTCTTTTCTTGGCAATCTTCTTCATTTTGCGGTTCACGAGTTTTATATCTTATTGTACTGATATTTTTTGTCTTACTAAGTAATTCATAAACCAACTGGTCTTTCTGGGAAACAATAGTCCATATACTATTTAAATAAATAATTATTATTAATATACAAATAACAACCTCAATAGTGAATATTAAATCACTATTACAGAATTCAAATCCGAAGGACAATATGTCATAAACTTTAAAATACAAAATAAATCTAAAAGTGTACCTTGCTAATAGTTGGTGTATCCTAGCATCTTTTCCATCTGAACTTACAATCTTTATTTTGACCACGCTTTTCCCAATAGTTCTACCATTAAAAAAGCAAACACTGAACACCAAATAGAAGAAATACAGCCAAGAATAAATTCCAAATCCAAGTTCTAAATCGAAAATAACTTTTAAAGCTAAAATAACAAGATTAAAAATAGTATAATCTACTAAATAAGCTATTGCGCGTCTTGAAAAAGATACTCTTTGGCCATTTTCATAAGCTTCTTCATCAAGCCTTTTTCTACTTGGAATTATAAAACAAAAAAGTGGTGTTAATATATATCCTAATACTCCACCGGCGGTATTTATTATAAGATCATCAACCTCAAATAGGCGATATGGTCTAGGATAAATTCCATATAAACCGGTTATCTGTGTAATTTCAAAAAATAGACTCAAAAGGAAACTATAGATAAGTACTTCCCACCAAGTCCTCTTGAAATAGTATCGCAAATAAACACCAAATGGTATAGTTAAAAATAAATTGAATAAATTAACATAAACAATAGAATTTTTTAAAGCTGGTAGATATGTGGAAGGATCCGTTATTGAAAAATTAGAATAAAGTATTAAATCTCCGATAAATTTAAATGGTCTTAATTCTACCCAAGCAGTATCTAAATTTTTTACCTCACTAATGCTAGGAAGCGGAAGAATAACCATAAAGTATGCTGTCAAAAGATAAAAAACAAAAGAATAAACGACTAGAGTTCGCAAAAGAGGAATCGAACCATATTTATGATAATTTCTTATCATATATGGTAACGTTATCAAAAACGCTATTATTGGAAATACTAGAATAGCTACCCAAATAACAAAACGATATGATTCCATAATCTCCCTCCTTACATTTTTTTATTATGTTCTATTTTACTCCATTCTATATCACTATTAAATAAAGCATTAATAGCTATTGGAACATAACTTGCTAAAAACACCGGATTATAAAAAACCGCTTTTAATTTCGTCTTTTTTGATAGCAAAAAATATTCTTTTTCACATTTTAACATAAGTAATGTTATTAAAACAAGAACTAAATAGACAAGTAAAATAAGACCAAATACATTCAAAACATTATAAATAAACGCATTGGCTAAAATAATATTGACAAAAATCAATATAGTGTTAGTAATAACATAAAAAGCAATACCTATTACCATAAACAAATAAGGCTTTATTCCTACTCTTTCCACTCTAATAGACCCTATCTTAGGATTATTTTTCTCCTTGGATTTTATTTTTAAAGCTTGTCCATATTTTTTTCTAGTATCAATATAACCCCTTATCCATCTAGTCCTTTGTCTTTTAGTTACACTATATTTAACTGGTTGTTCATCATAAAAGATAGCCTCTTCATTATAAGTACTAGTAAAATTATTTAATGAAGAATACACCGAAAGTTCATAATCTTCTGTTAGCATATTGAAAGGATAACCGCCCAAATTGTCAATAATTTCACCACTTATATAAAAACCAGTTCCCGATATAGTAACATTTAAATTTCTCTTTAATTTAAATTTATTAAAAAGTGTATTTATCATGGTAAAAGTAAGAGATGATGCTGCCGATACTACTGAATCGTTTCCATTCTTAGTATTTCTATATCCAACAGCAATATCGTATCCTTCTCTGTAATTTTTGAGAAGCTTTTCTATAAAAGATTTATCTAAAACATTATCAGCATCAAAAATAAAATACAAATCGTAGTGTTTTTTGTGTGATTTAATGTATTTTATTGCATCGTCTATAGCATATCCTTTCCTCTTTAAATTCAAATCTCTTCTTATTACGATGTTCATATTATATTTTTTAGCAATTTCACACGTTTTATCCTCTTTTTTCTCTACTACAATGTACACATCCTGAGGATTTATTTTAACCGTTTGATTTGTGATACTTATCAAAAGATCCTCTATTACGAGGGATTCATCACGAGCTGGTATTATTATCGAAAAATTAGCACTTGTTCTCGTTATTAAATTATTTTTATCATGTTGCATAAAACAATAAAACAAATAACCAAGTCCTATTATAATAAATAATACCATTATTAAAAAAGTTATAAATTCTACCATAATTATCACTTTGCTTTCATATTTGGAAAGTATTTACTTAATACTTCATCTGGATATACTTTATCATAAAATTCACCAATAATAGTAAATGGTTCATATCCTTTTCTTCTAAAACTTTGTCTTATAAGAGCACTCCAAGAAATAAGCATATCAAATGTTAAGAAAATTGCTAACATAATAGTTATAGCCCGCATAAAAGAATAAGGAGCATTTTCAATTATCTTAGAAAGTTTTGGATATAAATATTTAGCATAAATAAGCGAAAGTAGACCCCAAATACACATAATATAAACTGACGTTCTTCCATTTATATTTAATAGTTGATTTGAATAGTCCCACGACGTAGTTCCAATAAACGTTTCTTGTAAAAAGCTTACTACGTATTCAAAAGTCCCACCTATTAATGCCCCATAAAGAAATGTTTTAAATTTGGATAAATCCTTTTTTAAAAGAAATACTGTAAAAAGGACAGCACCTGCACCATATATTGGGCTAAATGGGCCATAAATAACTCCTCTTCTATACTCCCAAAAAATTGTACCGTCCTTAAAAAAATGTACAATCAAGTTAAGTATTTGTTCATAATAATTACCAAAAACAGAAAATATCACAAATACTAAGAACAGTTTAGATCCGGATAATCCCCTAGCATATCCTCGTTTAACATCCTTTAAATATAGTTTTGTCTTTTCTAAAATATCTTTTGATTTTCCTTTTACATTAGCCATATTTAATACACTCCTAAAAACAATTATCAATTAAAAATATGCAAATTGGGATTTTTTATTAATAATAATTACAAAAATTTATATATTGTGATATAATGTTCTTGCGTGTTCTCATAGCTCAGCAGGATAGAGCAATCCCCTCCTAAGGGATAGATGTGGGTTCGAGTCCTACTGGGGACACCATTTTTAGTAATTATTGCTCATTTAAATAGATAATGACTACTTTTAGTAGTCATTTTTTATAGAAAAGATTTACTACAAGCAAAACTCTATATCTATATTTCTACTACCAATTTATCAAGAAAATAATAAAAGACCACTACTTTTATCATTTTAATTATAACATGTATATTTTAATATGTAAATTTAATGAAAAAAATATTACCTAGTTTACGATAGAATTTTTTGATATAGAGTTATTATTTAATTTTAAAACTAATTTATTGTAGAAAAAAACTACATTGAAATGTAGTGTATACAACAATTAAAATTTCAAATAATTTAAGATTACAATCAACATGACATTAGCATATTTTAAAAATCTTCCTTTACGACAATACAAAGCTTCACAAATGGAAACAGCATTGTCAACTGTGTCAACCACCCAACTTTCCATATATTTAGGAACTTTAGTTATCGCAATAGGAAACATATGCGTAAGAATCATGTCTTTTTCTTTATCAGAAAGCTCAAAGAATTTTGATGAATACGCTACCGCATACTTAGGATGATTCACAAGAGTTGCCAATTTTTCTTTAATATTCAACGCTTCATTATCAACTAAAAAAAAGTCATGCAAAAGCCCAGCTCTTGCTGCTCCCCTATAATCCAATTTTAACATTTTGGATAATTTATAAGAATAGTACGATACTCTAACTGAATGATCATATCTATTCATTCCATGATGCATTATATCTTTTGTCTTCATAAATTCATCATGTTCCAATATATCATTTACAATACTTAAGTACTGTTCTTCTCTATCTGAAATTTCTTTCATAAACAACTCACCTTCGCAATTATTCCATTAAATACTATGCTTAAGAATCTCGACTGATGTATGATAGAATAATTTACACTATTACAAGTATATCACAAATTAAAGAAAAGTAAATATTTTTTACGTATAAAAAGAGGGTTTCCCCTCTTAATCTATATATAAACGCTATTTAACTTGCGTTCTACAATATATTATGGTTTAAGCCAAAATTTTGTTACTATTTTTTTTAAAATTTAGCAAAAATTTTTATTTAAACATTTTAATTATACGTTTTTATTTTGTATTTCGCCCCATAAAAATCAATCCTTACACTCCCATTAATATCTGTTCTATATATCCTTGATCCAGATAAAATCTTTAGTACTGATTCCTTAGGATGATTATATCTATTATCTTTGCCAACAGAAATAAAAGAATACTTGGGATTTATTTTTTCAATAAATTCTCTACTAGAGCTGCTATCCGATCCATGATGTCCAACTTTCAAAAAATCAATATTTTCTATATTATATTTCTTTAATATATCTTTTTCTCTATTAATACTAGCATCGCCCATAAATAGTATCTTTATGCCCCGATAATTATAATAAATAACGTTACTATTGTCATTTTCATTATCATACAAACGCGTATTCAAAAAATAAAATTTACTATCTTTCAAAATTAGCTTGTCTATCTTTTTATAATATTTTATCTTCTTTTTTTCTAGTAACTCTATTACCTCAAGTTCTAAACTATTATAACTATCACTGTTAAAAAGTACTTTATTAACCTTAAAATTACTAATTAAATTAATCGCTTCTCCCATGTGATCAAAATCCCCATGACTGGTAATTAAAAAATTTAACTTGCTAATACCCAAGGATTTTAGCAGGGGAATAGTTATATTTTCAGCTAAAGAATATTCATCTTTCTTTTTCCAAGATTCATCATTATATCTTACAATACCGCCAGTATCAATCAAAACATTATAATTTTTATCATGTATTAAAATACTATCTCCTTGCCCTACATCTATAACTATCAGATAAGTACTTGGGAAAATGTTGTTATAGTTATAATGAATAATTAAAAATAATATCAAAAATAGGTACATTTTTTTCTTTTTAAGAGAAATGATAATAACTATGTAATATAATAGAACTACTATTATTAACGGCTTTTTCAATATTAAATTACTAGGTATGTTAGAGAAAAGCAAAGCTATTTTTTGAAAGACTTCTATAAAGAAAAATAAAAATTTATCCAACATAGGTAAAAATATAACAATTATAGATAATGGGAAAATAACGACAGATACTAACGGGACAATAAAAAAGTTATAAGCAAAAGACAATATATTTATCTTAAAGAAATTATAAATAGTTAAAGGCATCGAAAAAAGAAAAGAAAGAAAAGATATATATATGATTCTAAGAAAATAATTTTTAACTTTCAAAATTTTTTCTCTTGATATCAAAAGAAGCGAGCTAATTACAAATGAATACAGAAAGCCAATATCAAACAAATAGTAAGGATTTTTTAAAAGGATAATAAAAACTGTTAAAAAAATCATTTTATAAATACTAATATTTAAAGAAAATACTCTATTAAACAAATTTATAAGAAAAAAAAGAAAGGCTCGCAATAGTGAAATACTTTCTACTAAAAAATAATAAATAGTAAGAATTAAAACGCTTAAAATATTTTTGAGTGTTTCATTTTTCTTAGTAAAAAAGGAAAGAAACGATAATAATAGCCCCACATGCATACCAGATACAGAAAATAGATGCATAATACCAATATTCTTAAAAGTGGAAAGCATATCATCATCAATATAATCTTTATTTCCCAAAACTAAGGCTTTTATATAAGCATAACTTTTTAAATTTTTTATTCTTTCTTCAACGAAATTACCTATCTTATAAATAAAATTATCTGTCTTTCTTACTAACATAATTTCATCAATATTAATTTTATAGAATATATTCTTGTTATAGCAGTACTTTCTATAATTAAAAATATTAAAATTATGATTTTCCGTAATTTCTTCAAGTTGTCCTTCAATTCTTACAATATCACCCATTGCAAATTTTTCTTTGAATAAATTTATTTCTTTTTCTTCGTCAAAATAATAATAACCAATTAGTTTTTCACCACAATCTAAATCAAATTTAGCAAGATTTCCTTCAATATAGTATTTAGCTAATACACAGTAATTTTTTTTAACGCTAACATCTAGTTTACTTTCTTTCTTGATAAAATAAAAATTAATAAAAAGATAGACTAAAAGGAAGAAGACTAAAGCAACATATAAATATTTAGAGTTTAATATAGTCCTTAATCTTTTCAAAGGTAGTATTTCCTATTCCTTTAACGTTAGTTATTTCTTCAAGGCTTTTAAAAAGTCCATATTCTTTTCTATATTCTATTATTGCTGTTGCTTTGGTAAGCCCTATTCCTTTAATTGTCATTAATTGTTCTAGCGTTCCATAATTAATTGATACTTTACTATCGTGCTCCTCTTCATTATTACTCTCGAACGAAAAATCGTTATAATCACCTTTATTATCGTCTATCGCAGGTATTACAATTACCATTTCATCTGTTACTTTTTTGCTCAAATTAATAGAGGAAACATCGCTATTATCTAATAGACCACCAGCTAAATTAATAACATCAATTATTCGCATCTCTTTGGTAACCTCATAAGTACCTGGATTTTTAACGCATCCCTTTATGTCGACAACCAAACAATCATTTTTAAGGTTATCATCGTTATAACCCGCATCATATTCATCCATAATAAAATTTTCATTATCATTAAATTTCAATTCTTCAGTCTCTTCATTTTTCAAAAAAAAGAAAAAAATTAAAACTAATAAAAGGAAGAAAACTACAGTAATTATTACTTTTCGATTGTAATAAATAAAATCTCTAATATTAATAAAATAAGTCATAAAAAAATAACCTCCTATAGAGATTATTATCTTTCGCTTTGCAATTTCCTAATTTTTGCCTCTTTTGTTTCAATTGCTACTCTTTGAACAATAGAAAGAGCTGCTATGACACAAATAGTAAAAGTTCCACCGTAACTTAAGAAAGGCAATGGTATACCAGTTAACGGAAGCCATCCCATTATTCCTAACAGATTTATAGCTAT
>CANQHY010000046.1 GCA_947623975.1 uncultured Bacilli bacterium | reverse complement strand
AGGAGCAAGAGTTTTATCATCAGCATTATTTGGAACATCAATAGCAGGAAATTCAACAGAGAGTGCATTACAACAAGAATATAGCATTGGTGAAGCAAGGTTATATGGAGTACTAACGGGATTATCAGAGGCAACAACAGAATGGATTTTGGGAGCAATACCAGGACTTTCACCAATTGATGGACAAAGTAGTGGACTTTTGAACAATTTCAAAGAAATTTTCAAAGATATGGCAAAAGAAGGATTAGAAGAATATGTACAAGAATATTTAGATGCATTTACAAGGAATTTTGTACTTGGAGAACATAATGATTTAATGTCACCGGAGTTATTTATAGAAGCGGTAAAATCAGGATTATACGGAATGGGAACAGCAGGAGTAATGAACGGAGCCCAAATTCCAATTAATCTTGCTTTAAACATTGCAACAGTAAAAGGAACAAATGGAAAATATAAGACTTATGGAGAATTATTAGCGAAGATTGATAGTACTAATCTACCACAAGAAATATCGACTAAAGTACGCGAGTATTTTGCAAATTGTGATGTTGAATTTGTAAGATTAATTGAAGAATTCATTTTTGGAGGGGAATCTAATGGTGGTGATTACAGCCAAATAACTTATTTTGTAGATAATTATGAAGAAAAAAAAGCTATGCTAAGAGAATTAAATGATGTATTAGTTAACAATGGAAGCGATCCTATTGTTGTAACTCATGTTATAGAGGCCTTTCTTACTACTAACACACGTGAAGCTTTTAATACTTTAAAAGGCCTACTTAGTATAGCAAGAACCGTTGGTAAGAATATTTATACAACTGCACCTTTCACATTTTATACAGATGATTCAGTAGATTCCTGCTGGGATATTGCTGAAAATAGAATAAATATTCAATCAATTGCTTATAATCGTAAAGGTACAATTTTTCATGAAATTAATCATGCAATATTTGATTATGCCGTGTTAAGAAAAGATCGTAGTATTTTAGTATATATGAAAGATCTTTATCGTAGGGCAAGGGAAAAAAGTAGCGAGGTTAATTTAGCAGAGATAATTACAGAACAAAATGAAATAAAAAGAAATATAATGGAACAAATAAGGTCTGAAGTTACAGCTGAATATAAAAATACTAGAAGAAAAAATTCACTTATTAGTAGACTTTTTTTTAAAAAAAGCAATAATTCATTGAGTGAACACGAATTATTAGCTATTAACGAAGAGGTGCAACGTAGATATGATAATTATATGAAAGATAATACCGGGATTGTTGAATTTCAAGATATTGTTGATGCTATTTTTGAAGGTATCTGCATAGATTTAAACGGAAATCAGTTAGATCTTCTTTGGGGACATGGTAGAGCCTATTATGAAAATGAGCTAGAAAACCGAATCCATGAAATAATGGCAAATTTTGGAGCTGCTAGGGATATGGGAAAAACGGAATTATTCGATTTAATGAAGAAGGTTTTCGGTGAAGAATTTTACAGTGCAATTTCAAAAACATACCAGCAAATGTCTGAATATTGTGATGTTTTGGGAAATGTCACTGGAACTGATGCAGAAGAGTTACCAATATTTTATTTAATTCTTGCATTAAGTACTGAAACAGAAGATGAACAAACTTACTTTAGAGAAAATGTTTATGAAACTCTTAGTGATAATGGTAAAAAACGTTATGATTTTGCGATGTCAGTTAAAAATAATTCCGTTTATGAGATTTCTGATATAAACAATTTTTCCGTGTATTCTGCTGAAGAAATTTCATTTTTACTAGATCAAGTATATTATACTACTGTTGATGAAGGAAAGAAAATTACAGTACGTGAGTATTTACAAGAAAATAAACCAGACCTGTTAGAAGCATTAGAAAATATTCATTAGTACATCGAAAAATTTTTCTTGAATTTGAGGAGTTATCTATTACAGAATTTGTCAAAAAATGCATTCTACCAAATATGAATGGAGAATTGGAGCGTGAATTTGAGATATAAAAATGAGATCAGTCGATTATTAGGTGAAATAGTGGTGTCAGTTAAAAAGATGTTTACAAGAAAAATATCCAGAAATAATCGAGAAAATATGAATAATGTAAATAATATGCTTATGTCATTAATTTAGAAAGAGTATTTCAGATGAATTTGTTTACCTACAAATTCATCTTTTTTGGTGACAATTCGGTCGATTTTTGGTATTATCATTATGAGGATAAAGAGTATGGAAAATAAAAGTGGAAAAGTATTTATTACTGTGTTATTTTTGGCGTTTGCCTTGATTTTCTTTAATGATAATAATTTTTCTTCTAAGGGTAAAATTCTTAGCAGTGATGTTAGTAATGATTATGAAAAAAGTATAGAACAAAAGGATTTTGGAGTAGAAGTTTATTTTATGGATGTAGGACAGGCCGATTCTATACTTATAAAAAATGAAGATAAATATATGTTAATAGATGCTGGCAATAATGAAGATGGCCTTTTATTAGTAGATTATTTAAAAAGTCTCAATGTAAAAAAGTTCGATTATGTTTTTGGAACACATGCCCACGAAGATCATATTGGTGGAATGGACGATATAATTAATAATTTTGCTATTGATTATTTTTATATGCCTGATGTTATTACTACTACTAAAACTTTTGAAGATGTCCTAGATGCTTTAGAAAGTAAAAATATTTATTTTGATACTCCTAAAATTGGTGATAAAATAAATTTCGGTGATGCTATTATCGACGTTTTATATGTTGGAGAAAGCGAAGATGATTTGAATAGTAGTTCTATTGTTTTAAAATTGACGTATGGAAATGTTTCTTTCCTTTTCACTGGAGATGCTACAAGCGAAGTTGAAAAAGCACTTTTAAATAGTGATATTGCAAGTGATGTTTTAAAAGTTGCACACCACGGTTCAAAATACAGTACGACTTTGAATTTCTTAAAAAAAGTTAATCCTAGTTATGCTGTTATTTCAGTAGGAAAAAATAATAGTTATAATCATCCTGGTAAAGAAATTATTGAAAGACTTTCCAATTTGGGTATTAAAATATATAGAACCGACGAATTGTCTACGATAATATTTAAAACAGATGGTAATAATATTTACATAGAAAATATAAAAACTAATACTAATGGTAATTAAAGGAGATGTTATTGTGCAATATGCTGTCGATAGAATAGAAGAAAATAAAGCTATTTTAGAAAATATAGAGACCAAAGAAAAAAAAGAAATATCATTAAATCTTTTACCTAAAGTAAAAGAAAAAGATATCTTATCTTTCGAAGATGGTATTTATAAAGTTGATGATAATACTAGAAAAGATCGAGAAAGACTAATGCGTGAAAAATTGGAAAAACTAAAAAGAAAGTAGTTCAATTAAATAGAGGTGATTATTTTGATAAAAAGATATAATCCAGACATAAAAGAAGGGCTTACCTCTAGTATGGTCGAAGAAAGAATTAAAGATGATTTAGTTCATAAGGATATAACGGTACCTACTAAAAGCATAAAAGAAATAATTAAAGGTAATTTTTTTACACTTTTTAATTTCTTGAATTTTGGACTTGCTTTAGCAGTAATATTAGTTGGTGCCTATAAAAATGTTTTGTTCATTGGTACAGTAATATTGAATATGATTATAAGTACTGTTCAAGAGATAAGAGCTAAAAGAATAGTAGATAAACTTTCTTTGTTAAATGATGCTAAAGTAACAGTAATTAGAGATGGTAACCAAAAACAAATTACTAAAGAAGAAATTGTATTAGACGATTTAGTAGTACTAAATACGGGATCACAAGTAGTTGTAGATAGTATTTTAGTAGATGGCGAATGTCTTGTTAATGAAGCTTTTGTAACAGGTGAAGACGAACCCGTTACCAAGAAAAAAGATGATATGGTTTTGTCTGGTAGTTTTGTTGTAAGTGGTAATGTTGTTTGTAGAGTGGAGCATATAAAAGAAGATAATTATACATCGGTAATAAGTAGAGATGCCAAATACATTAAAAAGCTTAATTCTGTTCTTATGAATTCCCTTAATAAAATCATTAAGTCTGTCTCTATTGCTATTGTTCCAGTTGGCTTGTTGCTCTTTATAAATCAATTGCGTATTGCTAATAATCCCTTTGATTTGGCAGTAATAAATACGGTAGCGGGACTTATTGGGATGATTCCTGATGGACTTATTTTACTTACTAGTACCGTTTTAGCTGTTTCTGTAATAAGACTTAGTAAATATAATGTATTAGTTCAAGAATTGTACTGCATTGAGACACTTGCTAGAGTCGATGTTTTGTGCCTTGATAAAACTGGTACGATAACTGAAGGTGCTATGGAAGTTAAAGATTTAATAGTCGAAAAAGGTTATCAAGAAAAAGAGGTAAGGGACTTACTTGATAAGATGTGTCATAGTTTAGAAGATGTATCGCCAACTATGTCTGCTATAAGAAAAAGATTTGAAACTAAAAATGGCAAAGCTTTAGAATATACTAAAATAAATCCGTTTTCTTCTGATAAGAAATATGCTAGTGTTGAGATTGGCTCTTTAATTTATTATTTGGGCGCACCAGAATTTGTTATGGGAAATGCTTCTATTTATTCTGAGTATTCTAAGGATTATCGAATTCTCCTTTTAGCTAAAAAAGAAAATGATAAAATGGAAAGTATAGCCCTTATCTTAATACAAGATAAAATAAGAAAAGAAGCTAAAGATACTTTGGAATATTTTAAAAAACAAAAAGTTACAATTAAAATTATTTCTGGTGATAATCCTTTAACGGTTTCTAATATTGCTAGGCGAGTAGGAATAGACTCTTATGATAAATATGTCGATATGACGACGATAAAGACCAAAGAGGAACTGAAAGAGGCTTATTTGAATAATACTATTTTTGGAAGGGTAAAGCCTAATCAAAAGAAAGAATTAATTATGCTAATTAAAGAGTTAGGACACACTGTTGCTATGACTGGAGATGGTGTTAATGATGTTTTAGCCCTAAAGGAAGCCGATTGTAGTATTGCTATGGCCTCTGGTAGCCAAGCCGCTAAAAATGTAAGTCAGTTGGTTTTAATGAACTCTAATTTTGATGCTATGCCTCATGTTGTCTTAGAGGGAAGAAGAACGATTAATAACATTGGTAGGAGTGCCTCTCTTTTCTTAGTAAAAACTATTTATACGACTCTTTTGGTATTAGCCTTAATTTTTACATCTTACAACTATCCGTTTAGACCAATACACTTGTCTCTTATGAATTTTATAACCATTGGAGCACCAGCGTTTGTGTTAGCACTGGAAAAAAATGACGAAAGAGTTAAAGATAATTTTCTTGCTACTATAATCGCTAATGCTCTTCCGGTGGCACTTACTATTTTCATATCTTTATTCTTTGTGTTATTTGTAGCTAATAGACTATATTTAACACCACTTGAAAAATCAACTATTTGTGTAATAGTTACTAGTATTATAATGCTCTCATATCAGTACAAATTGTGCATACCATTCACACCAGTTAGAACAGCTTTATTCCTAAGTATGTGTTCAATTTTCATAATAGAATTGATTGCTTTTGAAAATTTCTTCTCTTTAGCTAACCTTTCAAGTACTATGTTTTTCTTAATTTTATTCATTGTCATTTTCTCTTTCTTGATATGGTATTTGTTTGATGGGTTGTATGCTTTCATAAAAAATAATTATAAAACATATTTTAGAGTATATAAAAAGAAAAATACTAAAAATTAAGCTATCTTTTTAGTATTTTTTTCTTTCCAAAAATTTCTTCTTTTATTTTATCGAGACTGTCATTATCTAGAATACTTCCAAATATAAGAGCATTAAATATTTTATCTTCGATGCTAAATTGGGAGCAATCCTTTAAAGCATCTAAACATCTTTCTACTTTGTTTTTAGATATTAAAACACCATTAATATTATAAGTGTATTCATCTGTTTTATAAAAAGCAAGTCTATCTATTTCTTGACCAGGATGCAAAAGAGAACTTTTTTCTTTAATTACTTTAGCTATACCCGAATTTAGATACAAGTAGCTAGCATCGATTAGGCAATCTTCGATGGTATCTTTAGAAATTACCAACTTTCCTATTCTTAAAGAAGGAAATTTTGTGATATTTTCTAGTATTTTTTTATCTTTTATATCAATTCCTAAGTTTTTGCATAATATTATTCTATTTATTATATCTCTACAATTGCTATTTATAAGTTCGATGTTATTACAAATAAATTCTTTTAGACCAAGTTCTATAAATAAGTCTATATATTTTACTAGATTTTCATCTTCTATCAAGTCAAGTCTTTTTGCATCCTGATAATTTAAATCGTATTTTTTTAAACAGGAAAATTTCTCTTCTAGTATTTGATTATTTAGAAGAAGAATATTGGGATTATTTAAAGAAATATCTTTTGTTTTTATTTTTCTTTCTTTTAGATTATTAATATTTTTTAAAAGAGTAGTATTAGTTCCATTTTCTTTATTTAGTATCGTAGCAAGAATTGGATTTATTTCATCATAAAATATATTAGGGTTATTTATTACGAATTGAGGGCTTAACAGATCTTGAGTAAGTAGTTTATTTATACTAGATACATAAGCAGGATTTCCTAATAACAAGATTTCGACAAGCATTTCTTTGTTGTCGTGTAAAAAATCAAATTGTTTTTCTTTTAATATATCGAGCATTTTTTCAATAGAATAGAAATTTCCATATTCAATAAGAAGCTTCTTTTGATCACCATTTAGTCCGTCAAAATAAAAGCCATCTTTTTTAAATATTTTTTCTAAAGTAGAAAGATTATCTTCTTCTTCTAGTTTTTCTTTTGTTTCAAGATAAGTCTTTTTGTTATGGAGTAGTGTCCTATATAAAAGGGCAAATTTTATATTTTCATCTTCGATTAAAGAAATTAGATTAGCTGATAATTCAATCGTTTTTAAATTTTTCTTTTTTTCTAGTTCATTAATAATATTTAATAATCTTTTTTCTTTGTTTCTTTTTTTCTTTTCAAGATTATTTTTTTTATCTAGTAGACTATTTCTTCTTCCTAAAACAAGGGACAAAGTTGGTAAAAGATTACTTTTTTCCAATCTTTCTTTCATAGCAATATTAAACTTTTTAGGATCAAAATGTTTAGTTTTCATCTGTAAAATATCATCTTTTATAGTAAGGGTAGCAAATATTCCTATTAAGCAAGTTATTATTTCATTTGGGTAAGTAGTTAAAAGAAAGACAAAAGCTTTCCAATCTTTTTCAGTTTTGCATATTCCATGGGTTAACTCTACATAAAGATTACTTAAATCATCGACTAAGTTATTTTGATATATTTTTTCGTGTCCAGATTGCTTTTTATTTACTATTTCTTCTATTTTTGAATTGCTATCTTCTAAAAACAAAATATTTGTTAATTCTTCTAAAGCGTTTTTTTCTTTTAATTTTAAGATTATTTCTATTATTTTGTGAAAGTATTCACTATCATTAATAGAATCTAAATTACATAATTTAGAGGTTTCTTTTTGAATATCAGTAAACTTGGTATTTTCTAAATTTATACAACATAAAACTGCTAGAAAAAACTCTTTTCTATCTAACTTTATTATTGAACGGTAATCAGTTAAATCTATTTTAGATAGAAATTGTGTTAAAAAATTTAGTTCTTTTTCTTCTTCTGGCGAGATATTATAAGTACCACTTTCGTATTCTTCTTTTAATCTTTCAATAATATTATTCATTTTGATATTTCCTTTTAACTAAATTCTCTTTTTTTCTTAATCTATTTATAATATCATCCGTTATTTTAGAGGAGTAGTCTAGAAAACTATTATTTTCTAACATGGTTGTTAAATTTTCCTTCTGAAGGTCTTTTATCTTAGCTCTTTTTCTAATAAAATCACGATAGACGGTAGTATTTTGACATCTTTTAGTAAATATTCCTAATATTAAAATAGTATTATTATCTAGTCTTTGAAAAACAATTCTACTATCTTGTCTTCTAACAGCAGATAAGCCTTTTAAATCTTCAAGATTAGCAAAGCGCTTTTCTTTGGTAGTTTTTCTTGCCATTAGTTTTTCTATTAGATTCTTGGTGACATCATAATCTTCTTCGTTTATTTCATCAATATCATCACAGACATAAGATGTTCCATCGGGTTTTAAAAGATAGACAAACTTATATGGTGTAGTAGTATCAATTGTCATCATATCATCTAGTTTTTCTTCTTGTTCATCTTGATTATAAGATTTTACAACATTAATAATATTAGAATATTTTTTAATCTCTTTTTCTAGGTATCTAATCTCATCAGTAGTTGTGCTTTCTTTTAGTAGTTTATTAGCATAGGCTATTTCATTAAAAAGCGATATTAAAATTGCCATCATAATTTCTTCGTAATTAGTATCGTAAATAGATGGTAGAATTTCTGTCATAAAATCGCCATCTTCGCATTCAGATAAGCTTTTTAAATAATGGGTAACATGTGGAATTACATCTTCTTCTAATGATTTATTGCTAGGTGTATCTAGAATATTTTTAATAGTTGCTGTACTTTCTTTTTGGAGTGATGTTTGTTTGGTTAACTTTCTTAGAGCGTTACGTTCTACATCGTTATTGTGTTTTATTATCTCGTAGAGTAATTCATTTGTTCTTGTTTTATCAACTTTGTTATCTTTAAGAAATTTTACAACACCACTTATATCTTCAATGTAAGAAAATTTATCGGCAAATTTTGCTAATATACTATAAAAATCCATCAATGTCACCTTCTGTTTACTAGCCGCCTATTCTAGCATGGATGATAGTTTTTGTCAATTTTTGTAGGATATTTTGTGATTTATAATTCAAAATGTCCTAATTTGTAAAAAGAATTTATAAAACAAAATGTCCTATCGAAAAAATATA
>CANQHY010000045.1 GCA_947623975.1 uncultured Bacilli bacterium | reverse complement strand
GTGAACCTTCTGATAAAGTTCCTCCTATACCATCACTATATCTTTCTCTTTCAGCTAATAATTGAGCCATGTACATCATCTCATAATCATGTACACCTCTTTTTCCATCTGGGGCAACCAGATTCTTAAACCCATCAAAAAAGTTTATAACTCCATCTTTTCCTCCCTGACAGAACGATGCAAAAGAATCCCAACCATTCAAACCATCTTTTGCCCACTCTTCTATACGGTTAGATGCTATATTGTACCCTATCCTCATGTATATTGTATCTTCCATTGCCAAAATAAATTCTTTGGCTTTTTCTTGATCTTTACTATTCAAATAGGCGTATAAAGCTTTTTCTTCATGAGTTAAATTTGCCATTATTTCTTCATTTGTTATTTTATTTTCACTATTATAATAAAGATTCTCAGTTGACTGTATTTTTAAATCAGAATAATTTCTATTTAGCCAACTATTGAATTCTTCTTTTTTCATTTCTTCTTTAAATGGCATTAACCCTTCTTCTTGTTCAAAATTGTACACTATATTTTCAAGTGTCATTATGTCATTTAATCTTTCACAATAATCTGTAGCAATAGAATCTACCTTTTTATATACATCAGACCAACCCGTATTTATTTCATTAAAATATCTTCTTACTCCTTCAGCATCTTGGATGTTACGGGCAGCTTGTAAATAATTTGCTAAATCATCTCCGTGATTATTTATAATCTCAGTCATTTTTTCTTTATCAATGCTGACAGTCGAAGCATAACTAGCAACATTCTCTATTAGTCTTTCTTCATTAAATGATGAATCACTATATAATTCACTTAGTCCTGACTCTTCCCAACTTGCTCCACCTAAATAAGAAAATACTTTCTCTATTGCTCCTGTTCCATTTATACAACTCCATAAGTCTACAATACTTTTAGGATCTACATAGCAACAATCACCTTGATAGTATGCCACACCCAATCCTCGTGAATCATATAATCCAAAGGAGGCAAGTAATACATTTAGGCTTACCACCAAATTCTTATCTATTGGTATTTCTTTGCCATATAGATTATTAAATTCATTTTGTATATCAGCCAAAACAGATTTGTATTCCTCTATCATAGTATGAAATGCTTCCACTCGTTCTTCGTATGATAAATTAGAATAATCATAAGATTCTTCACCTTGAAAAGCTTTATTTACCTCATCATCAACCAAAGTAAAAACATAATCAAGTAATTCTGTCTCTATTTCTGTATCTTCTTCTACTGTCTTATATAATTCAAGTGCATAATCTATCGTTGCTACTAACTCATCAACTTTTTCTTTTATTTCAGTAACAACCTTTACACATCCATAGCAATCAAAAAAATTACTTAATTCTCCATCTAATTCATCCATTGATTGCCTGATTAAATTAATTATTTCATCTAAATTTTCACTTATTATCTGATAATTTCTAGATACTCCAGTAAACAAATCATGATCAATTTCTACTACATTATAATTATTCATATCGTCACCACTTTTATTATCAACTTACTAAGATAATTGTAGCATAAACCAACTATTTCTAAAAGTTTTTTCACATTCCAATTTTGACTTTTTAATTGAAAAAATAAATTAAGTTTTAAGATATATATTTCATCTGATGCTGCAAATTAAATCTTTTATTACACAAAGTGAATCTTTGTCCATTTGCCTATTGACCCTTTGATATTTTACTATAATTCAAATCAGAATCATCAAAAATTAGCTTTTTTCAATCATCAATTCAGCTTTTAAAAATTTATTCAAACAAAAAGATAATACTAATCAGTAGTACTATCTAATAAAGGCAAAAATTAAATAAAACAAATAAAATTTACGCTTTCCTAATCTTTTGTGAATTTAAAATCTATTTTTGAAATCAACGTACTTTTTGACAGCATACCTCTAATTCTTCTTAAACAATTGTCAACTCTTTTATATGGAATATCTAATAGCTTTGAAATTTCTTTATTATTAAAATGATTTATTTTGAGTTCAAAAACCAGTGATTCTTCAAACTTTAGATTATGTTTATATAAAAGGACAGAGCGATAAAAATCATCAAATAATACAATTTCTTCAACGTTTTCCACAGATGGTATCAACTCTTCCAAAAATATTTCTTCATCACCTAATATGGATTCGCTTAATGATATAGCATTATTTAATATCATTTGTTTGTTTCTTCTATTACCTTTTATAAATCTTTCCATTTGCCTTTTTATACAAATAGTAACGTAAGTATAAAATAAGGAACTATTTTGATTGTAATCTTTTAATGCTAGGTGGACAGCAAAAAAGCCTTCCTGATACAAATCGTCTAATTCAATTCCAATATTCATATTTTTACGATAATATTCATGGGCAAGTTTATTAACAATAGGTTTATATTTATCAAATAAAGTATTATAAGCTACCTCATTATTTTCTCTTATCTGATACACAAGCTCATAATCATTAATCTCTTTGTAATCCAAAGAAATCCCTCCTATTTATCTAAACTTATCATCTCATATATCATAATTCCTGCAGCAACAGATGCGTTTAGACTATTTATTTTTCCATACATAGGAATTTTTGCTATAAAATCACATTCAGATGTAACAGCCTTACTCATTCCACTACCTTCATTTCCAATAACCAAGGCAATTTTTCCTGTATAATCAATATCTCTATAATCAGTAGCATTATCCATAGCAGTACCAACAATCCAAAAGCCATGTTCTTTTAAATTATTTATGACATTTACCAAATTAGTAACTTTAGCAATTCTCATATTTTCTAATGCACCAGCACTAGTTTTCATTACTGTAGAATTAACATCGACGCTTCTATCTTTAGGAATAATAATTCCGTTTATGCCAGCAGCCTCGCAAGTTCTTATAATGGCACCTAAATTATGTGGGTCTTCTATGTGATCTAATATTACTAGTTTACAATTGTCTTCATCAAGGAATGTAATGTAATCTGTGTAACAAAAATCATCTATGTCTAAAATTATACCCTGATGAGAATATTTATCAAATCGCGAAAATCCTTTTTTATCTAAATATTCCACTTTTATTTTTTTATTTTCTATTAAAGAATTTATCTCTTTATCAGAAAAATCCTGTTGTAATATAATTTTTTTAATCTTTTTATCATTTTTTAAAAGTTCTTTAGCAACATTTCTTCCGTATACTAACATATATTTCCTCCTAAAATATTATTCATTATTTCTTCAATTCTTTTTCTATTTTCTAAGAGTTCAAGATAACCTAAAACTGCTTCCAAACTAGTTGCATATTTATAGGTAATAGCATCACAATTTTTGGGATGTGACAACGATTTGTGATTCCGTGCTCTTTTTATAATATTAAGTTCTTCTTCAGAAAAGAAATTTAATTCAATAAGTTTTTTTAGAAATCTAGCTTGATTGGTAGCACTGACATAGTTTACAGCATTTGCTTGTAACTCATTTACATTAGCAATTTTCTTATTAATCAAATATTTTCTAACGTAATATTCATACACATTGTCGCCTAAATAAGCAAGAACTAAAACATTTACTGTATTTGGATTCATAATATCACCAAAATAATTGTAACATAAAAACATAAATTTTAATATTTTTTATAAGGCAAATGAAATGTGTTCTTTTAGTATTTTTACATATTTTAATTATGGATAAATAATTATATGAAAGAGGTATAATATGGAAAATATAACATTAGGACAAATAGTTGCTATCATGACATTTGCTAGTGTTTTAATAGGGGCAATTACAGGATTGATTGGATTTTCAAAATCATTTATTTCAAAAGTATTAAACCCAATTAATGAAAAAATTGATCATCTTGAAAAAATGTCTTCCAATAGTAGGGATAATATTGAACTAGAGTTAATTAAAATTATATTAGTTAATTTTATGAACGATATTGAACGCGGTAATAATAAATCCTCTATCCAAAAACAAAATGCCTATGAGCTTTATGACAGGTATAAAACATTGGGAGGTAATTCCTATGTTCATGATAGTTGGGAAAAATTAAATAAAGAAGGTAAAGTATAAAAGAACAGTTAGTGCTGTTCCTTTTTAATATTTTATATTAGGTATTTTTCTAAGATTCTTAGCCTTTGAGCAAATCCAATTAAGAATAGGCAATCTTTTAATTATTGTTTTTCTTTTTTGAAGTTGCTTGAATTATAAGGTTAAATATCTTTAAATATATTTTAATAATAAAGTAAGATAAAGCAAATGCTGTTTCAATCAAGTTTATAACCTGTTCTTAGACATTTCGATATTAGTTGTAAGTACCATATGTCGTACAAGAAAATTTACCGCTTTATTCAACTTTGTTCATTTTTGTAACAATTGGATTAGCAAGAAATAAGCTAAACCTTCTAACTTTACTTTCTACTACTGACATAATAAAACTTCTTTCATTTATGAATATAAAATATTTTGATACTAAAAGAAATACACTAATGTCAATATTATATCAAGTAATTAGTATCAACATTTTAATCATAATAAAATTAAAAATTTAATTAGGTTATGTGATATACTGTAGATATAGACAAAATAATAATTCTATTAAACAGCTTGAAATTTGAGGATTTAAATATGAGTAAAGATACAAAAATAAAAGATACAAAGCGGATACTAACTGGACTTAATTCTGAAAAAGAATCACAGCTTTTTTATAATGTGGGGTCTGAAGCTTGTATTCCTTTATCAAGAGAATCAATAAGGTATTATGCTGATGAAGCTTGTTTAGAAGCATGTCAATTATTATATGATTTAAATATTCAGACATTATTTTCTGGGGCAAACGTTGATGGCGAGGAAAATGCCAAAGGAATGGCGTTTATTGGTATTTCATATGATACTTTGAGTGATGAGAATAAAAAGGTTGTTTCCTCATTAATAGAAAATAGGATAATTAAAAAAATTGACAATAATACTGGCCGCGGAGAAGGTAATACAATTTCCCTATCTGTACCAATTAGTAGTGATGACTTAGTTGGAGTTGTAAGTGATAAATTAAATTCAATAGCAAGCCAATTTGTTCAACAGGATGTTTTATATGGAAGAACAACCGAAAAAAATATTAGAAAATGCTATTACAAAAAAGAAAATGGTAATTTTTTTGATTATTGGACATTTGGAGAGCTAACCCCACAAGAATTAGAAGAAAGAATAGCAGAAGAGGTTTCACAATATTATCCTGATGATAATGGTAATTTGTTTTTTACTGAAGACTTATTAAATAAACATTTAGCCTATGAAATAAAAAAGAAGAAACAAAAATAAGAAGATTAAAATCTATCATTAGTAAAAAATTCTATAAGAAACCACATAAACATTGAATTTTTATGATGCTAAAATAAAAGCATTATCTAGCTCAACATACGATGTTGTATGTTTCTTTTTTATTGTATGCAAGTTTCCTTGACAGGTATACACTACAACATAAAAACGTACTTTTATCAAGTACGCTTTTCTATTTTTACTCAAATTTTCTGAGTTTTCTATCAATTTGGTGGAACCGGGGAGAATCGAACTCCCGTCCGAGAAGAATGATATATAAATTTCTACAAGTTTAGTTAATTAATAAATCTCGTTATGTGAAAGATTAATTAACAAATTAACACATAACCAACCTATTAAATTCTTTATGACTTATAGGTATCATCATAATATATCCTACTGTATAAGCCCCTTAAATCTCCCGTAGGAAAAAAGACAAAAGGAGCACACCTTCCTAAACTAAATTAGGCAAAAGCTACAGCGTTTCTATTAAACATTGCAGCAAGTGTATCTTTAATTTTGTTTCCAGTTATTTTAACTGATGCATTTACGTATGCCTCGACTTGCCATTTATATTCTATTAATCCCGTCGAAACCTAATCGGCCCCATAAACAAGTGAAATTATACCATAAAATGGATAATAATTCAATTGTTAATATTTGGAAAAGCTTCTTTTCGAAAGTTCTCTTTTTATATCTCTTTCTTTAGTGGCTTCTCTTTTATCATAATCTTTCTTTCCTTTACATAATCCTAAAAGTAACTTTGCTTTATTGTTTTTGAAATACACTTTTAAAGGTATTAAAGTATAACCATCTAATTTTACTTTATTATCTAACTTCAGTATTTCTTTTTTATGCATAAGTAATTTTCTGGTTCTAGTTTCATTATGATTAAAAATATTTCCTTCTTTATAAACTCCAATAAACATATTTAAAACATATAATTCGCCTTTTCTAATATGGCCATAACTATCACCAATATTACAACTACCATTTCTAACCGATTTTATTTCTGTACCTGTTAAGACAATGCCGCATTCATATTCTTCTTCTATAAAATAATCATGTCTTGCTTTTCTGTTTAATATTTCCATAATCCACCTATAATTTTTTAACAATGCTGAAATCTATTTTTTTCTCTTCTTTGGATGCTGCAATAACTTTAACTAAGAGTTTATCGCCAAGAACATATTTCATGCCATTGTTTTCATTTGTTAAAGATTGTGATACCTCATCATAAACATAATAACCATCAAGTTCATCTATATGTACTAATCCTTCAACTAAATTGTCGAGCTGTACAAACAAGCCAAAATTCATAACAGAAGAAATCATACCAGAAAATTCCTCACCTATATGCCCTTCCATATATTCGGCCATTTTCATATCGTCAACTTCTCTTTCACATTCTACAGATGCTCTTTCTTTAAGAGATGAATGATCACTTACATAAATTAACTTTTCTTCCCAATGTTTTATCGTATTTTGTGACATATCATGATTAAATAAATATGTTCTTAAAAGTCTATGAACTGTCGTATCTGGATATCTTCTGATTGGTGAAGTAAAATGAGTATAACATTTACTTGCTAGCCCATAATGTCCTAAATTTTGAGGTAAGTAGATTGCCTTTTGCATATTTCTTAAAAGAAGACTTGACAATATTTTAAATTCTTTCTTATCCTTTAAAAAATTCAACAAATTTTGAATTGCCTTCGGATTAGTGTCTTTAATGTTTCCATGTACACTGTAACCAAGTGTTTCGAGAAATGCTAAAAAGCTCTTTATTTTATCCTCTTTAGGATACTCATGGACACGGTAAATGAAAGGTAAATTCATATAGAATATATGAGTTGCTACACATTCATTTGCTTGAATCATAAAATCCTCAATTAAATTTTCTCCAACTCCTCTATCTCTTAGCACTATATCCGTTGGGACTCCATCTTTATCTACTAATATCTTAGCCTCATCGACATCAAAATCAAGATATCCTCTTTCTAATTTTGCTTTCCTAATAATAGAAGCTAATTGGCTCATTAACTTTAACTTTTCAGCATATGGTTCATATCCTTCGGGGATAATATTTTCTTCTAAAATTTTATTTACTTTTTTATAAGTCATTTGGATTCTAGATTTAATTACACTTTCAAATATCTCATAATCAACTGTTTTACCTTTGTTATCTATCTCCATAACACAGGAAATAGCAAGACGCTCAACATCGGGATTTAATGAACAAATACCATTAGACAATTTATGTGGTAACATTGGTATTACCCTATCTACCAAATAGACGCTAGTACCACGTTCCATTGCTTCTTTGTCAAGAGGGCTACCCTCTTTTACATAATATGAAACATCCGCTATGTGTACTCCTAATTTATAATTACCATTAGGAAGCAAATCTATCGAAATCGCATCATCAATATCTTTGGTATCATCGCCATCAATAGTAAATATTACCTCGTTTGTTAAATCACGTCTACCTTTTTTATCTTCTTGTGATACCTCTTCAGGAATTGAATCAAGTTGTGCAATTGTCTCTTCGTCAAAAGTATCTTTTATCTCATATTTATTTACAATAGATAAAATATCAACACCTGGATCATTCTTATGACCAATAATTTTTACAATTTCTCCAATGCACCTTCCATGTTTTTTAAAGTCTTTTATTTCTACTACTACTTTATGTCCATCGACAGCTCCCATATTTTTCTTTCGAGGAATCTCGATATCTAATTTTAGTTTATCGTCATCAGGTATTACATAGCAGTTTCCTTTTTTTACCCGAAATTCTCCAATTACCGAAGAAACACCACGTTTTATTATTCTTAAAATTCTTCCTTCTCTTCTGCCATCGCTTTTATGTTCCGTTATTTCAACAGCAACAAAATCACTGTCAACAGCATCTTTCATATTTTCTTCCGAAATAAAAATATCTTCTTCTTCGCCTAAAACCTCAACAAAACCGAACCCTCTCTTGTTGACACGCAAAGTTCCCTTTTTTAAATTAGAATCGCCAAACAACATATATCTATCTTTATTAGAATGATAAATTTCTCCTTCCTTTTCAAGTTCAACAAGTGCTTCAGACATTTTTTGAGTTTCTTCTATTGTCTTTATATCAAGTAAAGAATCCAACTCCTCGTAACTTAAAGCTCTTCCAACTTTTTTTAGAGTATCTAATATATTATCTTTCATACCATCACATCCTACCAAAATTATAGCACAAAAAAAAGGCTATTAATAGCCTCCTATTATATAATATTCATAACTAAGCAAATAATAAAGAAAAGTGCACCCAAAGCAAAAGTCAATCTACTTATAAATAACTCTGCGCCACGTTCTTTTCTTTGCCCAAATAAATCGGCATTACCACCAGATATAATCTGAGAGGCTCCTTCTGCTTTATTACTTTGCAATAATACTATAGCTATTAAAAGAACTGAAATAACAAGTAAAAAAATTTTCATGATATCACCCCGTTTGCTAATTATTAATCTACCATAAAACCTAATTTTTTACAAGAAAAAGTTTAGTTATGCTTACTACCTATGATTAATTTATGATAATGTCTTAAGTGTTAACTTTGGAAAATGTCCTAGGTTAGTATATAATAGTCACTTGAGG
>CANQHY010000044.1 GCA_947623975.1 uncultured Bacilli bacterium | reverse complement strand
CGCCATTAAAATTAAATAATGGACCACCACTATTACCTGGGTTTATCGCTGCATCTATTTGAATTACTTCTTGAACCCAATCAGAGGTAGACTCAACACTTACAGTAATTTTTCTATCAATACCAGATACATAACCACCAGTAACTGAATTATAATATTCCTCACCAACTGGTGTTCCTACTGTAAAGACAACATCGCCTAAAGATAATGAATCTGTTTTACCAATTGTTGCTACTGCAATTACATAATCTTTAGGAACACGCATTACAGCAATATCTAAATATTTATCTCCTCCAAGTAGCTCTGCTTCTACCACGTTACCATTAGCAAAAACTACTTCCAAATAACTAGCACCTTCGACAACATGTTGATTTGTCATAATGTAACCATATTTATCATCAGTTTTATATACAAAACCACTACCAGAAATAGGAGAATTATTCTTTTGATAATTTTTAACCATTACAACGGTATCATAAACTTTATTTACTGACTGACTAATGCCACCATTATTTACTACCATCGTACCACTCATACAATTGCTACAACTAGAATAATTAGCTGCAGTACTATTTCCAGTAATTCCTCTATAACCTAAAGATGATCCCTCGAACAGCAAAAAAACGAAACCAGCACCAGTTAAGAATGACAACAAGACAACTGAAAATGTTATAATTTTATTTTTCATCATAATTACCTCTTTTCTCTATATTAGCAATTTCTTCCCAATTATAAGGAAATCCCATTCTATCCAAAACTTTCTCTAATGGTATTGTATGTAAATTTAGTTTTAAATTTTCCAAAGCTCTTTTTATTTCACTAATCAAATTTTTAACATCGTCATTACTCAACACCTGTCTAAGTATTATTATTAGGGCAAATAAATCATTTTTACCTTTAACATACTCACCATCAAGCTTTTTTATACCCAATAAGGTGTGATAAACAGTATTATTAATCGTTCTTTGAGTCTTATTTTCAAATAATATATCCTCATGAGCACATACATTTCGATAATTTGCAAGAATTGACAAATAATTTGTTAAATCCTCAACACTAATGTTATAAATTTTTGCAATCGAAACTCTATCGTCCATTTTTAATATGGTATAAAATTCACTAATAATACCAAAAGATAAAACTTTTACAAGTACCCATAAAGGAATGTAACCATAATTACTTATATAGTGCATTGTAGCGGAATGTTGAGAACCATTTACCCTTATCTGTCTTTTCATTTTTTTTATTAAATCATTTACCTGCCTACTTTTATCAGGTGACATATCAAAATTATTAGGTCTTAAATAATCATTTTCTTTATAACCATATTTTTTAGACAATTGATAAGACATTATCGATTTGGCATTATTTTCCACAATTAAAAGATTCTTAAAAATAATATTTCGAAATTGTCTATCAAAAAGGAATAAACTATAAAGTTCTTCAAATGTTGTGCCTTCCAAGTAAAATTTTGGTCTCTCTAAATCCATAAACAAATGCCTATAACCACTTAGAAAGAAATAATTTTCTCTAAGTAAAACTTCTTTTGCATATTCTTCATTGTTTATTACTAATCCTTTATACTTAAATATTTCAATTTGCTCATCTAAATTTTTAAACTGCTTATCTTTCATACTATCACCATAATTAAGTATATCATAATATTAATATAATTAAATGAAAATCTAGTGAAAGATGTGATATAATTTTGTGAAAGAGGTATAAATATGGCAGGTTCAGTTACTCATTATTTTTTTGCTAATGATACAATGAAAAAAGTCAATAAATTAGAAAAAGTAGATTATGACGAAAATTATCTAAGTATATTTGCCCAAAGCATGGATACTTTTAATTTTTATAGTATCTTCTTCCCAATAAAGAAAAAAAGCGGAAATATAAGAGGTTTCGCCAGTAAATTTCATCACACTAAAACTGATGAATTCTTTTACACATTAATAAATTACATAAAAGAAAAAAAACTTAGCAACAACAAAGTTGTTATGAGCTTTTTATATGGACTTATTACTCATTATGTACTAGATTCTACCATCCACCCTTTTGTTGAATACAAATGTGGAAAATTTAATTCTCGCAACAAAGAAACATATAAATATAATTCAAAACATCATGAAATGGAGACATTTATTGATATTTATATGCTAGAAAAGAAAGGTTATACATCAAAAAAATATAAAGCATATAAAGAAATTTTTAAAATAGAAAAATTTCCAAAAGAATTAGAAGATGTAATTGATTATACTTATTTAAATGTTTTCAATTTTTCCAATTTTAGCAATTATTACTTAAAAAGTATTAAAGATATGAAAAAAACATTTCGCATATTTAGATATGACCCATATGGTTATAAAAAATTAGCTTATAAAGTCTTTGATTCAATAACACCTAAGGCTCTTTTAAATTCTAAATTTTTATCATACAGTTATATTCCGTTAAATGCTTTATCGTACCTAAATAATGAACATAAAGATTGGGTTTACCCTTATGACATTACCAAAAAATTTAATTATTCCTTTGATGAATTGTACGAACTTGCCAACAAAAAATGTGCAGATATTATCATTGATGTAAGAAAATACATTAAAAATGAAAAAGAGATTGACGTCAAAGCCATTTTTAACTTATCATACTCTACTGGATTAGAGTTAGATACTCTAGAAAATAATCCTAATTATGAATTTTAGCTTTGATTATAAACAATTAACTGATGTTGAGCTCTAGTACAGGTAACATAATAAAGATATTTTTCACTTTCTTTATATTTGTTATCTTTTTTAGTGTATGCAATTACTGCATCAAATTCTAAGCCTTTAGCCATATAAGAAGGTATTACAACCATTTTTTTGTTAAATTTTTGAGTGGCATTATCCAATAAATCAATATCTACTATAACATCTTTTAAAATATGATAAATTTCTAACGCTTCATCATCAGTCTTAGTAATTATTGCAACAGTAAAATTATCTTTTTTTAAGTATTTGATATCATTTACTAATAATTCTTTTAAATTATTTTCTTCAGTTCTAAACAAAACATCACGATTATTCTCTCGTCTTATTGCCGATACAAAAGTAAGGCCTAAGATTTTATTAGTATATTCTATTATTTCAGGAGTAGATCTATAAGTCTTAGTTAACTCCAAATAAGCAGTTTCATTATCAAATACATTAGCAATTTTCTTTAGTGAATCATACTTATAATAAGGATTTATAGTTTGGTTAACATCACCTAAAATAGTAAAATTGCTTTTCCTAAATATTTTTCTTAGTAAAACATATTGTAATATATTGTAGTCTTGTGCTTCGTCAATCACTATTTCTTTTATTAACCCTCGATAATTAAATCCTTCTATCAAACCTTTTAAATATACCATTATACAAGCATCTTCATATTTTATTTCTTTTTTATTAACAGCATTATTAATTTCATATTCTTCTAAATTTCCACAGAAACTGTTAATAAAAATTTCTGATTTAAAAAACTGTTTAAAAATTTTTTTCAAATCAATTTCTACGTTCAATGACTTATACAAAAGAGAAATTAATTGTTTCTTTTTTGTATGCCTACCTTTATAAAAATCTCTACAAATTTTATCAGCAATAGCATCAATTCTATCTTTTAATAATAATTTTTGATATCTATCTTTTAACAAATAATTAAGTTCATCGACAGATAATTCAAAATCATGATTTTCTATTTTTTTATCGAATTTCAATTCTTTTAAAAATTGTTTCATGAATAAATCAATATCAGAAATTACTTTATCACTTTGCTTATAAGTAACCAATTTCTTATTATTTTCTTTGTACTTATAATATCTTTCAATAAATGACGTAAATGTTTCAACTGACTTATACTCATTCAAATTGCTACTTAAAAAATCATTAAATGTAGTTTGCAATGTATTAGATTCTCCAAGTTCAGGCAATACGTTTGATATGTACTCTGTAAATATCTGGTTTGGAGAAAAGATAAGGACATTATTAGAATTTAAATTATTTAACTTATACAGCAAAAAAGCAATACGATGAAGTGCTACTGATGTTTTTCCACTACCAGCAATGCCTTGAACAATTAGATTGTTATCGGTAATGTTCCTTATAATAGCATTTTGTTCTTGTTGGATAGTATTAACGATATTTTTCATTTTATCATTTGCTTCTTCTGTTAAAACCTCTTGCAACATTTCGTCATCAATGTTAATACTATTATCAAAAACTCTGACAAGTTCACCATCTTTAATATTAAATTGTCTTTTGTTAGTAATTTCACCTTCTATAATTCCTTCTGGTGCTAAATATTTTGCCTTTCCAATTTCATAGTCGTAAAACATTGAACAAATGGGTGCACGCCAATCGTGAACTAAATATTTATTTTTTTCTTCATCTTCTACATGAGTTATACCAATATATATTTTATTTTCATCATTTTTTTCTTTAAAAGTTATCGCTCCAAAATATGGATGATCTTGAATCCTGTAAAGATTTTGTAAATGTTTGCTTTTATAAGTTGCTAATGTTACTTCTAAATCACTAGCATTAATCATAGTTTTCATTTCCGTTGGATCCATATCAGTTTTACTATCCCAAATAAACTTTTTAAATTCCATTATCTTTTCTTCTTTTTCGTATAGTTCTTGACCAAGGTAAGAAATTTGTTTTTTGATTACATTAATTGTATCTTTTAAGTATTCTTTTTCCTGTTGTATTTCAGTATTAGATAAATTCATAAAACCTCCTTATACGCGAAAAAAACGAACTTTATGTTGAATATAGCTCGTTATCAAATATACTGCAAAAAATATAATTTAATATATAACAAAATTTTATACTTGTCTATATTTTTTTATTAACGTTACTTTTAGCAATTATAATTACTGGTCGTATATAGTTTTCTTTAGAAGCATCTAATAATTTGTAACTACCACTTTTAGTTACTACATATATTTTGCCATTTTGTACAGAATTAATCCACCAAACGTCTAAATTTTTATTTGCCAACCAATTATCATCATTATTCCATTCATAACCAAATCCCATTGTATTTCTTACTTTTACAAATTCCTTGGATGTAATAAGTCCAACATCATAAACTCCACCAACGTTTTTTGATAAATAACTCTTGTAATCATTTTCTAAATAATAAGCGACACTATTCTTATCAGATGAATCATATTCTGCTTTTCCTGATGTGGAAAATTTCTTTTTATCATGTGAATCAAATTTTTCATCACCATTTATATCAATTTGAGTTTTCTTTAAAAGTTTTACAGTATCTGTCTTTTTATCGCTGTTTTCAATTACATACCAAACCGATTTATCCTTTAAAATAACCTCTTCCCCAATGTAATATTCATCATACGTTTTTAATCTTCTCTTTATTCTATTAGCATATTTTAGCAATATAAAACAAGACACAAATAACAACAAGACTATAAAAACAAACAAAACTATTTTTTTCTTCTTGCTAAAAGTTTTTTTTGTTTTTTCTTTTTTTACAGCCTCTTCTTCTTTATCTTCATTTACCTCTTCAAAAATTTTCTCTTTCAATTTAGAAGATAAACTTTTTATTTTTTTACTTTTTATGTTAGTCCCTAAGTTATTTTCAACAACTAGAGGTTCTATAATTTTGGAGTTTTCCTCTTTTTTTTCTTCATTTTTATTATCGACAATTTCGACCGTTTCAACTTTTTTATTTTTTTCTTCTTTATTAACTATTTTTTTAGGTAACGTAGATTTTTTGGTAGTAGCTGTTTTTTCCTTTGTTTTTTGATTATTTTCTTCTTTTTTTACTTTTATTTTTGTTATTTCTAAAGTGCTACTTTCTTTTTCCTTTTTTTTGTTAACTGTTATAGCACTTTTTGTTTTAGAAGATTTATTTTTTTCATCAGAAATATTTTTTTTGACAATACTACTTGCATTCATTTCTTTTTCAATAGAAGGTTTTTTTTTACTAGTATTTACTTTGTTTTTTTTATTTATAGATTTTACTGCTACTTCCTCGTTTTTAATCTTACTTTTTAATTTATCTTTTTTATTTTTAGGACTTTGTTTACTACTACTCATAATAAATTCTCCTTATACCAATTTTTCACTTGATTTTGCATTTAAAGTAATATCTGCTACTCGTCCATTTTTGTATGCAAAATAAGCTGCTGCCCCTATCATTGTTGCATTATCAGTACAATATTTTAAATCCGGAACACTATAGTCTATGCTTTCTTTTTCACATAATTCTTTCAATTTATTTCTTATAGCCTTATTAGCAGCAACACCGCCTGCCACAATTAATCTTTTTACATTTTTATCTTTTAAGGCTTTCATAGTTTTTTTCGTAATTATTTCAACAACTACATCTTGAAATGATCTAGCTAAATTTTCTTTATTTATTATCTCTTTTCGTTGTTTACTATTATGTTCTAGATTTATAACAGCACTTTTAAGCCCGCTAAAACTAAAATTATAACTATCATCATTTAATGGTAAAGGAAGATTATATTCATGAATACCTTTTTCTGATATTTTGTCTATAACTGGTCCCCCTGGATATCCGATACCAATAACTCTTGCCACTTTATCATAACATTCCCCGATTGAATCATCCAAAGTACCACCTATTTTTTCAAAATTGTATTCATCTTTCATATATACTAATTCAGTATGACCACCACTTATAACTAATGCAATTAGTGGATATTTCATTTCTTTTGTAAGATTATTTGCATAAATATGTCCTGCTATATGGTTAACAGGTATTAATGGTTTATTATAAATAAATGATAATGTTTTTGCAGCTTCAACTCCGACAAGTAAAGATCCAATAAGCCCTGGACCATAAGTCACTGCGATATAGTCGATATTCTCCATCTTCATCTCAGCTTTGTGTAAACATTCTTCAATAACAATCGTTATGTTTTTTATATGTTGTCTGCTTGCTATTTCAGGTACTACACCACCAAAGTTTGTATGTATATCTATCTGTGATAATATTACTGTAGCTATATCTTCTTTGCCGTTTTTGACAATAGCACAACTAGTTTCATCACAACTACTTTCAATGGCTAGTATATACACGTCTTTCATTTACATCATCTTTCTTTCCATAAGTATTCCATCTATTCCATCATAATAATTTTTTCGTAAAGCAACTTTTTTAAAACCACATTTTTCATATAGCTTTATGGCATAGATATTATCAATTTTAACTTCTAAAGTAATGTTTTTAATATTTTTTTTAAAGCCAATATTGATTACACATTCAAGTAATTTCAATCCTACTTGTTGGTTTCTATGTTCGGGTATTACATAAATATTAGCTATTTCAAAACGTTCATATATGTCATAATAATTTACGAAGCCTATTATATTACTTTTCTCAACATAAATAAAGTATTTACTAAAAATATTGTTACGAAAATCATCATTAATTTTGTTTTTACATGAAAAAAAAGTTGAAAATGTTTTTTCAAACTGGGAAATTAATTCTAAGTTATCTTTAGTCATTTCAACAATCATATTTTTCCTCTGCTTCTGTTAATTTTAAATAATTTGCATCTACTGAATGGGGATTTATATTTGTTCGTTCCTTAACGGCGGCAACTATTCTAGAAAAATTGGGAGTGTATGCTATTATGTCACGAAATGTATCTATATTATCGTTTGATACATAAGCAATCTTACCTTCTAAATTACTAAATGCCACCTCAAGAGTTTTCATACTTACATAATGCTCATTCATAATATAATTATTATTAATGGTATCATATATAGATGCATAAACAAATCCTCTTCTAGCGTCAATAGCAGGGACAAGATAATCAACATTTTCATCATTAACAGATAATCTCATTGCCTCTAAACTTGAAATCTCTATAATAGGTATATTTTTAGCCCAGGCAAGTGTTTTAGCAATTGTCAAACCAATTCTTATTCCAGTAAATGACCCTGGACCGTTTACTACTATTATCTTTTTAATATCATCTACTGATATATTATTTTCTTTTAACATGTTGGCAATTTTTGGTAATGAAAATGATGACAAATCCTTATCCAACTTATCTTTTATTTCAGCGATTACCGTAATATCGTCCAAAATAGCAGTATATAAAAAACTAGATGAAGTATCTAGATATAATATTTTCATAATACTGCCTCACATATTTCCTCATATATTTGTCCATGTGGATTAAAAATAAGTAATCTTGAATCTTCATCTATAACTTTAATTCTTATATCTAACCTTTCTTCTGGTAAATAATCTTGAATTGTATCAGCCCATTCAATAATTACAACACCGTTTTTCTTAAAATAATCTTCAATTCCAACACCATCAACTTTACCATCCAACCTATAAACATCCATATGGTATAAAGGCATTTCACCTGTATCATATTCTTTAATTATATTGAACGTAGGAGAGGTAATATTTTCATCTATTCCCAATGCCTGTGCAAATCCTTTTGCAAAAATCGTTTTACCACTTCCCAAATCTCCATCAAGGCATATAATCATATTTTCAAATTTTTCAGATTCAAAATTCTGTGCAATTTGAATAGTCTCCATTTCACTTCTAGACGTAACTTTATATTCCATATTATCACCAAAAACATTATAGCAAAAAAGAAACAAATCACTCAATACTTTTATATCTTTTCTTTAAAATTTTATAATTATTAACTTTTTATTTACACGCAAATAATCAAATAAAAAAATCCACAAAGATGTGGAAAAAAGAGCAAAAAAAAATATTGGCAACTACCTATTTTCGCATACACTATCTTCGGCGTATAAGAGCTTAACTTCTGTGTTCGGGATGGGAACAGGTGTATCCTCTTAGCTATCGTCACCAATAAAATATTCAAAGAAATAATTCTCTGAAAACTTAGATAATGTGTTTAAGACCTAATCAAATTAAACATTTATGATTAAATCCTCGATCTATTAGTACTGGTCAACTCAACATATCACTATGCTTCCATCTCCAGCCTATCAACCAGGTAGTCTTC